>JBHIAI010000028.1:0-17525 GCA_046861655.1 Fidelibacterota bacterium
GATCGGACGAGCCTTTCCCCCGGTTATTGAGAAAGATATACGATCCTCCCGTTCTTCTGTTTGTGAAGGGGACTCTCAAGGAGGCGGACGAGGATGCGGTCGCCATCGTGGGAACCCGAGTTCCCACTCCATACGGACAGAAAGTGGCCCGGGCCCTGGCCAGGGGATTGTCCTCGGCGGGCTTGACGATCGTCAGCGGGTTCGCCAAAGGGGTGGATACCGCAGCCCATGATTCCTGCCTGGCGGCTGGCGGACGGACGCTGGCCGTTCTGGGGAGCGGCCTGGACGTGGTGTACCCGGCGGTGAACCGCAGGCTGGTGGGTCCCGTTACGGAAAACGGTGCCTTGATATCGGAGTTTCCCTTCGGCACAAAGCCCGACGCACCCAATTTTCCCCGGAGAAACCGGATTATCAGCGGCCTGTCCCAGGCCACCGTCGTGGTGGAAGCTGGCAGCAGGAGCGGGGCCATCCTCACCGCCCTCAACGCTGTGGATCAGAACAGGGAGGTGTTTGCGGTTCCAGGTAGGCTCACGGACGAGAAGAGTGTGGGGTGCCTCCGCCTCATCCGTCTGGGGGCAATCGCCGTCAGAGACGTGGAACAGATCATCCAGACCATCAATCCAAAACTGAAGTCTCCCCGGACCCCCGTCCAGAGCGAACTGAATCTCGACCTTACTTCGGAGGAATCCATGGTGTACGGGGTTCTGTCGGAAGATCCGAAACACGTGGATGATATTGCAGGGGATACCGACCTTGAGACGTCCCGGGTACTGACCGTACTGCTGCAGATGGAGCTGAAAGGGGCCGTGATCCAACTGGCAGGGAAGCAGTACATTCGGGCTTAGGAGGAGAATATTAGCCTTTTGAGAACCCGTGCGGGGGGTGTAAATTTTTTGAATTGACGGGAACCGAACTCCCGGGTCACAACCATGGAAATGACGACTGCTTCCTTGAAGCAACAGCCGGATGGTCTTGACGGACGCTGGAAGTCTGCGGATGATCTCATCCAGAGAGCCCAGCGAATCCTGTGCTCCACTCATGTCAATCCGGACGGCGACGGACTGGGATCCCAGCTGGCTATCCATTCTTTTCTCGAAGACCTGGGAAAAGAGTGTAGGATCTTAAACCCGTCTCCCGTTCCTGAAGAGTACAGGTTCCTGTCCCGCTACACACGGTTCGGTACGTACGATCCGTCCCGGGACGCACGGTGGGTCAGGAACGCCGACCTGGCCATCATTTTCGATATTGGAGACTACAGCCGGCTTGAAAACCTGGGGAAGGATCTAAAGTCCTTCGGCGTACCCCTTTTGTCCATCGATCACCATCCCCATCCCGTTCCCGACGGATTTACTCACATGGTTCACGATGATTCCGCGTGCGCCACGGGGTATCTGGTGCACGAATACATCAAGTATTCCAACCGGAGAACGGGCCGGGACGACGGCCTTAGGCCCGAGGTCGCCACGGCACTCTACGTGGCGGTGATGACAGACACAGGTTCTTTCCGGTTCAGCAACACCTCCCCGGAGGCTCACGAGATGGCCAGTGAATTGATTCGCCATGGAGTTGAGCCTTCCTGGGTGTATGAACAGGTGTACGAATCCGGACCCCTGGAAAAGATTCATCTCATGGCGGCGGCCCTGGATACGGTTCAGGTGGATCAGGAAGCGGGACTGGCCTGGTTCACCGTCTCCCTGGAAATGGTGGACAGAGCGGGTGCGAGAGCCGGGCATGCCGCCGGATTTACGGATACGGTGAGATCCATTAAGGGGGTGGAAGCAGCTGTCATGATCCGGGAAATGTCCCCTGATGAGTGCAAGATCAACTTCCGTTCCAAAGGAAGAATACGGATTGACGCTCTCGCCCGGCGGCTGGGTGGCGGGGGCCATCCCTACGCTTCCGGGGCCACCATCGCCCTCCCGTTGGAGCAGGCCGTGGAGAAGGTGGTGGCTCTCTGCAGGGAGGAAATGAGGTCTCAACGCAAGCCTGCCAGTTCCCCGGAAGCAGGCTGGAACGGGGGGTCCAGGTGAAAATCGTCGTTGCCAAAGACGCCGGCTATTGTTTTGGGGTAAGGGATGCTGTGAATCTCGCTTACGACAGCTCCCGTGAAGACGGGAAAGTCTACATGCTCGGGCACATCGTTCACAATGAAAGGGTGGTCAAGGACCTGGATCGCGCAGGTGCCAGAGTGGTGGACAGTCTGGACAAGATCCCCCAGGATGCCCGGGTTTTGTTTCGAGCCCACGGAACGGCTGCTGAAATCTGGGACAAGGCCCATGAGAAAGGGATGAATATCATTGACGCCACGTGTCCCCTGGTCAGGGAGATCCACGATGAGGTGGTGAAACTGGAGAAGGAGGGGCGGCCCGTCATTATCATCGGAGATCACGGTCACGATGAGGTTGTGGGCATTGCCAGTCAGGTGAAGAACCCCACGATCGTTTCCACCCCGGAAGAGGCCCGGGCGCTAAAGAAGATGAAACGTGCCGGGGTGGTCAGTCAGTCCACTCAGACCATTGAAAACGTTCAGCAAATCATCAATATCCTGATGACCAAGGTATACGACTTAAGGTTCGTGAACACCATCTGCTTTCCCACCAAACGGAATCAGGAGCAGATCAAGGAACTGGCCGGACAGAGTGACGTCATGATCATTATCGGCTCTTTCACCAGTGCCAATTCAAAGCGGCTGACCCAGCTGGCCCGGGAGATTAACGGGAACACCCATCAGGTGAATTCAGCCGGTGAAATCGACCCCCGCTGGTTCGACGAGGCCGAGCGGGTTGGAATCTCGGCGGGGGCGTCCACGCCGGACTACCTTATCGAAGAAGTAAAACAAAGAATTGAGGAGATATCTGTACCTGTGAAGGAGGCGTAGAGCCATGGAAAAAGGATCCTTGGAAGTCAAAGTAGGCCTGGCGGAAATGCTCAAAGGGGGCGTCATCATGGATGTCACCACGGTTGAGCAGGCCAGGATCGGGGAAGACGCCGGCGCCGTCGCAGTCATGGCCCTGGAAAGGATCCCCGCGGACATTCGTTCTGAGGGCGGGATTGCCCGGATGTCGGATTTGAAGATGATCAAAGATATTCAAGAAGCCGTCTCCATTCCCGTCATGGCCAAGTGCAGGATAGGGCATTTTGCAGAAGCCCAGATTCTTGAGACTATCGGGGTTGACTACATTGATGAGAGTGAGGTCCTGACCCCCGCGGATGAGTCCCACCATATCAATAAACACCCCTTTACGGTCCCCTTCGTGTGTGGATGCCGGGACCTGGGGGAAGCCCTCCGGCGTATCGGTGAAGGGGCGGCATTGATCCGGACCAAAGGGGAAGCGGGAAGCGGAAATATCGTGGAAGCGGTTCGCCACATGCGTTTGGTTCAGAACGGCATTCAGGAACTCGCGACCGCCCGAGAGGAAGAACTTATGGCCAGGGCCAAAGAGATGGGTGCGCCCTTTTCCATCGTGAAACAGGTGGCCAAGCTGGGGAAACTGCCCGTTCCCAACTTTGCCGCCGGAGGCATAGCCACGCCGGCCGACGCCGTGCTCATGATGCAACTGGGTGCGGAGAGTGTTTTTGTGGGGTCTGGAATCTTCAAGTCAGAAGATCCTCCATCCAGGGCGAAAGCGATTGTGGCTGCGGTGACATACTTCGATGATCCCAGGAAAGTGGCTGAAGTGTCCTACGGTTTGAAAAAGGCCATGAAGGGGCTTGATATCTCCGAAATCCCAGAAGAACAGCGTCTTCAGGAACGGGGCTGGTAGTGACCACCATCGGTGTCCTGGGACTCCAGGGGGACTTCGAGAGACACCAGGCAGTATTCGCCCATCTTGAGGTTTCCCCGAGAAAAGTCCGGTATCCCGGCGATCTTGAGGGATGCCAGGCCCTCATCATTCCCGGAGGCGAATCCACGACTATTTCCCGGTTACTGGACTTCATCGGCCTGCGGGACACCATTCTGGAGTTTGCCAAGGTCCACCCGGTCCTGGGAACCTGTGCCGGGATGATCCTGATGGCGAGAGAGGTGAACGATGCCAGGATTCGTCCCCTGGGACTCATGGACATTGAAGTGGAAAGGAACGCGTACGGACGCCAGGTGGAGTCCTTCACGGCGGCCGTCGATTTTCATGCCAACGGGCAACGGGAGGCGTTGAAGGGGATCTTTATCCGGGCTCCCAGGATCAAGTCCGTGGGTGACAGGGTGGAAATTCTCGCCTCTCTCCACGGCGAACCGGTTTTCGTCAGGGACGGTCACCATCTGGCGACCGCCTTTCACCCCGAATTGTCTGATAGCATGACCATCCATTCCTACCTCCTTACTCTGTCGGGGAAAACCGAGAGTGTCCCCTAACCTGAACCTTCTTTCTAAGATCGACTCGCCCGAAGATCTCAGGGCTCTTCCGGTGAATCAACTGGGTGGGGTCTGTCAGGAACTTCGGGACTACATCATAGATGTGGTCGAGGAAAAGGGGGGGCACTTCGCTTCCCCCCTGGGCGTGGTGGATCTGACCGTTGCCCTTCACAGGGCCTTCGACACACCGCGCGATCTCGTGATATGGGACGTGGGACACCAGTGCTATGCCCACAAAATTCTCACGGGCCGCAGGGACGAATTCCCGACCCTCCGACAGGATGATGGCATCAGCGGTTTCTGTCGCCGCTCGGAGAGCGAGTACGACGTTTTCGGGGCTGGTCATGCCTCAACGGCCATATCGGCGGCCTTGGGACTGGCCAGGGGCAGGGATCTGAAAGGTGGAAGCCACCGGGTTGTCGCCGTCGTTGGGGATGGGGCCCTGAGCGGGGGACTGGCCTACGAAGGACTCAATAATGCAGCCATGTTGGACAGCCAGTTCCTCATTGTCCTTAACGACAACCGCATGTCCATTTCTCCTACCGTGGGCGCCTTTTCCCACTATCTAACGAAAGTCGTTACCAATCCTCTCTACAACCGGGTCCGGGACAAAATGTGGGAGCTGACAGGGAAGCTCCCCAAAGGATCTGTGACCGTTCGACGGTTTCTCCACAGCATACAGGAAGGTCTCAAGACGTTCCTGGTACCCGGTATGATCTTTGAAGAGCTGGGCATTCGGTATTTCGGTCCTATAGACGGCCACGACATGGATGAAATGCTCGAGACCCTGGACAAATTGAAGGATTTCCCCAGGCCGGCCGTGGTCCACGTTTTGACAAGAAAAGGGGTGGGGAAAAAGCAGGCCGAAGCGGATCCTCTGGGATTCTACAGTCTCTCCGGAAGGAAGGACGGCAAGACTACAGACGAGACGGCTCCCCCCTATAACAAGGTGTTTGGAAAGGTTACCTGTGAGCTGGCGGAAAAGGACCCGGCTATCTGTTGTGTGGTGGCCGCCATGCGGGAGGGTACGGGGCTGGTGGAATTTGCCAAGAAATATCCCGACAGGTTTTTCGATTCTGGCATTGCCGAAGGGCACAGCGTCACTTTCGCCGGCGGACTGGTACTGTCGGGGATGAAACCCATCGTGGCGATCTACTCCACCTTTCTCCAGCGAAGTTTTGACATGCTCATCCACGACGTGGCTCTTCAGGACTTGCCCGTGGTGTTTGTCCTCGACCGGGCAGGTGTGGTGGGACCCGATGGTCCTACCCACCATGGGGTGTTCGATCTGGCCTACCTCCGGTTGATTCCAGGATTCACCATCGCAGCCCCAAAAGACGGAAACGAACTGAGGAATCTCCTGTATACAGCCGTCAACCATGACGGCGGACCTTTCGCCATCCGGTACCCCAAAGCATCCAGCATGCGGTTTGAGGAAAACAAGAAGCCCGATCGGCTGAAGATCGGATCCTGGGAAGTTGTGTCCGAAGGGGAAGATCTGGCCATTCTTGCCGTGGGAAGCATGGTTCAGCAGGCCAGGGAATCGTTGGAAGGTCTGGGGGAGGATATTCCCTCGCCGCAGCTTGTCAACGCCCGGTTCGTCAAACCCCTGGATGATGCAATGCTGGACGACATCTCGAATCGCTTTGACACGGTCCTTACCCTTGAAGAGGGGGCGCTGACCGGGGGCTTCGGGTCGTCGGTGGTTTCCTGGCTGAACGAACAAGGGTACGGGGGCAAGGTGGTCCGGCTGGGTATTCCCGATTCATTCGTCAGCCACGGCAGCCGAAGCCGTCTTCTCGACTCTCTGGGTCTTTCCGCCAGGAAAATCCGGGATACTGTGGTCAGGATCAAGGCAGGCGAACCGGTGCGGCCCTCCTGAACCTCCCTAACGTGTGAGCTCCGCCCTCCTTGCCCTGACAGGCCTCAGTGTTTTCGTCCTGGGCTACCGGTTCTACGCGCGAAAGATCGGCTCCACGCTCTACCACAGTGACCGGGATATCACCACCCCTGCTCACGAAATGGAAGACGGGATGGACTATGTTCCCACCCGGCGGCATATTCTATTCGGTCATCATTTCACCTCCATTGCAGGGGCCGCGCCCATCATAGGGCCGTGCGTGGCTGCCTACTGGGGGTGGCTTCCGGCCTTTCTCTGGGTAGTCCTGGGTACCGTGTTCATGGGGGCGGTGCACGATTTCGGCGCCCTGGTGGTGAGCGTGCGGGAAAAAGGGAGGAGCATCGCCGACATAACCGGGGATCTGATCACGGGCCGGGCCAGGATCATGTTCCTGGCATTTGTTCTCATGCTAATCTGGCTGGTTCTGTCGGTCTTTGCCATGGCCATCGCCGATCTGTTTGTGTCTGTGCCTGCGTCCGTTTTGCCCATCAATATCGAGATCGTACTGGCCATTGCCACGGGCTGGCTTCTGTATAAGAAACGGGCTAGATCCCTGGGACCGTCCCTGGGTGCCCTGGGTATCCTCTATCTTTTTGTCTGGCTCGGGTCTTATTTTCCTTTGAGCCTGGGAAGCTTGGGACTCTCAAGGGAGGCCGCCGTCCATACCTGGGTGATCTTGCTGTTCATCTATTCCGGAGTGGCCAGCCTTTTGCCGGTGTGGTTTCTGTTGCAGCCGAGAGATTACATCAACAGCCATCAGCTGTTCGTGGGACTGGCGCTCCTGTATCTGGGAATATTTGTGGCCCATCCCGTCCTGGATGCACCCGCCTTCCGGGCGGCGACTGATCCCTCCGCTCCCCCTCTTTTTCCCATCCTTTTTGTCACCATCGCCTGCGGAGCTATCAGCGGTTTCCACGGACTGGTAGCCTCGGGAACCACCTCCAAGCAGATCAACAGCATGAAGGATGCCCGGTTCATCGGGTACGGGGGCATGGTGGGGGAAGGGACCCTGGCCCTGGCTTCCACCATCGCCGCCGTGGCAGGAATCGCTTTGATCGCCTCTTGCGATCTGCCGTCCGTTGGACACGTGGAGGATCTCTCCTGGGCGGTCTACTACGACAAGTGGACGCACGCCAGCTCCAACAAGGCAGCCGCCTTTGTATTGGGAGGGGGGGCGTTGATCCAGCAATTGGGCATCGGTCCTCAATTCGCAACCACTCTCATGGCGGTCCTGGTGATTTCTTTTGCCGCCACCACCCTCGACACGGCTACACGGATCCAGCGGTTCGTCCTGTCCGAACTGGGCACCGCCACCCGCACGAAGGCTCTCACAAACCGCTACACGGCCACCCTGGTTGCTCTGGCTCCTGCGGTGGTACTGACCCTGTGGAATGTCCCCGATCCGTCCGGAACAGGTCTCAAGCAGGCAGGATGGGTGCTGTGGCCTGTGTTCGGGGCCAGCAATCAGATGCTGGCAGGCCTGACCCTCATGGTGGTGACCCTGTACTTCTGGGTCCGGAAAAGACCCGTATTGCCTGTTTTGATCCCCATGGTGTTTCTCATGCTGGTGACCCTGGTGTCCCTTGTTCTAAAGGCCAGGGATTTTTATCTTCATGATAGACTTCTCTTCGGTATCAACGCAGTCTTGATACTGCTTGTTGTATGGATGATTCTGGAAGGTTTGGCGGCCGTGGGCCGCTTGAGACGGCCCACAGGAAGGGTGGGAGAAAGCGTTGACTGAGAATAAGCAATTGAACCTTTTTGACGAGAGAAAAGCCCAATGGAAAAGGGAGGCGGAATCGTCCGCCACCCGGGATTACAGCTTTGAAACGGTGAGTGGTGAACAGGTGGACCTGTTGTACCTGCCAGATAAGCCGGACGGGGACTACCTGGAGAAACTGGGTTTTCCCGGACAATACCCCTACACCCGGGGGATACACCCCAACATGTACCGGGGAAGGTTGTGGACCATGCGTCAGTTTTCGGGATACGGGACCCCGAAAGAGACCAATCAGCGATTCCATTTTCTCCTGAAGGGGGGACAGACGGGGCTCTCCATCGCCTACGACATGCCTACCCTTATGGGGTTGGACCCGGACGCCTCCTTGAGCCTGGGGGAGGTAGGTCGGTGCGGGGTCTCGGTTTCCTGCCTCGACGACATGAGAACCCTGTTCAAGGACATTGACCTTGGAAAGGTAAGTGTTTCCCAGACCATTAACGGACCCGCCGTGGTCCTTCTCGCCTTCTATGTGGCAGCGGCACAAGAACAGGGTGTACCCCTGGAGTCCCTCCGCGGTACCCTTCAGAATGACATCCTGAAGGAATTCATCGCCCAGAAGGAATGGATTTTCCCACCCGAACCTCACCTTCGTATTATCACGGACATCGTTGAATTCTGCACCGGGAAGATGCCCCAGTTCAATACCATCTCTATCAGCGGATATCACATCCGGGAGGCGGGTTCTACCGCGGTTCAGGAACTGGCCTTTACCCTCCTCGACGGGTTCACCTACGTGGAGCACGCCCTTGAAAGAGGGATTCCTGTAGACGCCTTTGCGCCAAGGTTTTCGTTTTTCTTCAATTCCCACCTCGATTTCTTCGAGGAAGTGGCAAAGTTCCGGGCGGCCAGACGAATCTGGGCTCGGGCCATGAAAGAAACCTACGGAGCCAAAGAGCCCCGTTCATGGAAACTGCGGTTTCATACCCAGACTGCCGGCTGTACCCTGACAGCACAGCAGCCTGAGATCAACATCGTACGAACCGCGTTTCAGGCCCTGGCGGGTGTGCTGGGAGGGTCTCAGTCACTCCATACCAACTCCATGGATGAGACCCTGGCTCTTCCCACAGAAAAGGCGGCAGAGATTGCGTTGAGAACCCAGCAGCTGGTGGCCTACGAATCGGGGGTGTCCAACGTGGTGGATCCCCTGGGTGGGTCATGGTACCTGGAATCCCTCACAGACAGGATGGAAGAAAAGGCTCACCAGTATTTCGAGAAGGTGGATTCACTTGGGGGGGTGATTCCCGCCATCGAAGACGGTTACTTCCAGTCGGAAATCGCCAGGGCAGCGTACGACTACGAGAAGAAACTGAACGAAAAGAAACGGATTGTGGTTGGCGTGAACGAGTTTGTGAGAGAGGACGAAAAGCTCGAAATCCCCCTCCTTGAAATCGGGGACGAAGTGGAAAAAGGTCAGATTGAAAGAATCCGTCGTCTGAAATCGGACAGGAATTCCCGGGAAGTTGAAGAATCCCTGATCCGTGTTGAGGACGCATGCCGATCGGATGAAAACGTGGTCCCGCACGTTATCCAGGCCGCAACGGCGGGCGCCACACTGGGCGAAATCGTGGGGGCTATGAAAAAGGTGTTTGGCGAATGGCAAGAATCCCCGAAGTTTTAGTACTGCAAACTGCAGGGAGAAAAAGATGAAACTACGAAGCAAGTTTCCGGTCGTCATCATCGCAGTTGCCTTTCTCTTGATTCTGTGGGTAGCCATGGGGTTTGAAGGCAACGAAATGCCGTATGTGACCATCCAGGAATTGAAAGAGACACAGCCTCCCAGGCCGGATAAGCGTCTTCGGTTAGGGGGGAACGTCAAGGAGGGGTCCATCGTCCGTGATACGGACAATCCCCTGAATCTTGCCTTCGATCTCAAGCAGGGGGACCAGACCCTTCTGGTCACCTACAACAAGATCGTTCCGGACATGTTCAAGGATGGTGCCGAGGTCATCGTGGAAGGTTACTACGTTGAGGGGACCCTCCGGGCCGATAATCTCATGACCAAGTGTGCTTCCCGCTACGAGGGGGATCTGCGGGACGCCGACCGGATGAACTGAAATCCCCTGTGCATAAGACCTCCAGGTGATGCCCGTTTACGGAGCCACCACTCTTAATCTCGCCTTAGGACTGGCCCTGGTTACCCTGGTGGTCATGATCCTGTACGTCAAGAGGGGCGACTACCGCATGTTCCTCACCGCCCAGCGGACCGCCCTGGGCGTTTCCTTCCTGGTTCTGCTCTCAACGGTGACCCTTGTCGCCAATCTGATGAAAGGCAATTTCGACGTCGATTTTGTGGCCAGGTATACCAGCAATGCCACGCCCGCGGCGTACAAATTCGCCGCCCTCTGGGCGGGACAGTCGGGTTCCCTCCTTTTCTGGCTGCTTATCCTTTCCGTGTACAGCACGGTAGTGATTCTTCAGAACCGGGAGAGGAACCACCAGTTGATGCCCTACGTGATCCTGACGCTCACCACCATTCAACTGTTCTTTCTGCTGGTGGTGAATTTCGTAACCAATCCCTTCAGACCTGTGGAGGCCGATTTCGTGCTTCTGGACGGCCTGGGCTTGAACCCCCTTCTCCAGAATCCCACCATGGCCATTCATCCCCCTGTGCTGTACCTGGGGTACGTGGGCTTTTCAGTCCCATTCGCTTTTGCCATTGCCGCCCTCATGTCTCGGCGGTTGGACGCCCTGTGGGTGCGGACCGTCCGGAGATGGACGTTATTCACCTGGCTGGCCCTCGGATGTGGCATTCTTCTGGGGGGATACTGGGCGTACAACGAACTGGGGTGGGGTGGATACTGGGCATGGGACCCCGTTGAAAACGCCTCCTTCATGCCCTGGCTCACAGGTACGGCCTTTGTCCACAGCATCATCATCCAGGAAAAGAAGAATATGCTGCGGGTGTGGAATATGGTTCTCATCATCGCCACATTCATCCTGTGCATTTTCGGGACGTTTCTGACCCGGAGCGGTATCATTTCATCCGTCCACTCCTTTACCCAGTCTTCACTCGGGCCCATGTTCCTTGGGTTTGTCCTGTTTGTCCTTGCAGTGAGTGTGATGTTGATCGTGTCCCGGTTGGACGATCTCAAATCTCCGGTGCGCATGAAGTCCTTTCTCTCCAGGGAGAGTGGATTCCTGTTCAATAACGTGGTGTTTGTCAGTCTTTGTTTTGCGGTCCTGTGGGGTACCCTGTTTCCCATTATCTCTGAAGCCATCACAGGAAGCCAGATCAGCGTGAGCATTCCGTTCTTCAACCAGATTGCCGCGCCCATCGGAATAGGTCTGCTCTTCCTGGCCGGCGTGGGACCCCTCTTGGCATGGAAGAAGACCTCAAGGGGAAGTCTCATCAAGAATTTTTCCATCCCGACCGTCGCGGGAATCGCGGCCTTCCTTGTGTTCTTCTCTCTTGGAATCCGTGGCCTGTTTCCCCTGCTGGCCCTGTCTCTGTGCGTTTTCGTTCTCGCGACAATCGTCCTGGAGTTCACCCGGGGGGTAAGGGTCCGCGTAAGAAAAACAGGGGAGAATCCCGTTGCGGCCCTGGTGAGTATGATTTCAAAGAACCGTTCCCGGTACGGGGGGTACATCGTTCATCTGGGGATTATCTTCATGTTCCTGGGGTTTGTGGGAAAGGCCTTTGATGCCGAAAAGGACACGACCATGAAGGTAGGGGATGAGGTTCGCCTTGCAGGATATACCTTCAGTCTGACCGGTGTGAGAGAAGAGGAAAGGCCCAACCATTATGCCTGGATTGCCTCCCTGGAGGTCTCGAAAGACGGTAGGACAGTGACCCACCTTTTCCCTGAGAAGCGTATCTACTTTCACCGGAATCCCGATCCTGACCGGAGGCAGGCCCACAGCGAACTGGATATCCATTCCACCTTCAAAGAAGACATCTATTCCGTCTTTGGAGGCATCGATCCGGACCAGGGCCTTCTTTCCATGAAGATCATGGTGAATCGTCTCGTGCGCTGGGTGTGGGTGGGAGGGTATCTTCTTCTTGCCGGAACCCTCATTGCCCTCTGGCCTAGTCGGTCCCGGAAAGGCCGCTAGCGCCATGTTTGGCCTGTTCATGATTGTGTTGACTTTCTTTGTGGTGGGGACGTTCGTCATCCAGCCTCTCCTCCAGAAACCCATGTCCGCTCCGGCGGCCGAAGACGCTTCCGCCGATAGCCTTATGCTGAGGAAAAAGGTGGTCTACCGCCAGATCAAAGAAGCCGAAATGGAATTCGAGATGGGCAATCTTTCCCGGGAGGATTTCGAGTCTACCCGGAACCAGCTAAAACAGGAAGCAGCACAGATTCTGGCTGAGCTGCGCAAAAGGGGCTAAGACCAGACCTGATTTGTCTTGCTCTCCGTCGAGGGCCTAAAAAAATCCTACCATCTCCGTCCAGTCCTGGAGGAGGTTACCTTTACCGCCTCCGAGGGCGAGACGGTGGGGATCTTTGGGAAGAACGGAGCGGGAAAGACGACGTTACTCAGGATAATCTCCAGGATCTGCTCCCGTGACGGAGGCGAAGTAAAGCTGGATGGAAAGTCCGTTCTCGATGGACCTGCTTCCAACCGGGCCGGTATCCTCTATATGGGGCACCAGCCCAATCTGTATCCCACCCTCACCGGGGAGGAAAACCTGGCTCTGGTTTGCCGCCTCTACCGCCAGCCTGATTCCACGGAGAAAATTCATGATGCCCTGTCCCGGACGGACCTCATGGCGCAGCGATGGGATCCCATTCGGGTCTACTCCCGGGGGATGCTGCAGCGCCTGGGGCTGGCAAAGGCCCTGGCCGTTCCCTGGAGAATCCTTCTCATGGACGAGCCAGCCACGGGCCTGGACGAACTGGGTGTTACGTTGCTGGAGTTTTCCATTCGCCAGTGGCAGGAGGAGGGGAAGACCATGATCATTGTCTCCCACGACCGTCAGTGGCTTGAACGGTACGCTTCCCGGATCCTGGAACTGAACAAAGGAGTGATCTCAGAATCCTGATGGTCTTCTCGGCCCTTTTTGCCAAGGATCTACTGGTAGAATTCCGCAGCAAGGAAATCGTCGTCTCCATGATTGCCTTCGGAGTAGCGGTCATCCTGGTCTACGCCTTCGCCTTTCAGCAGGAACAGGACGTGTTCTCAAGGTTTTCCCCGGGACTTCTTTGGACTGTTTTCCTTTTTGTGTCCGTACTGGGTCTTCACCGGTCCTTTTCCCTCGAGAAAGAATTCGATGCCTTCGGTCTGCTTCTCTCCGCACCGGTGGAACGGGTTTCTGTTTTCCTGAGCAAATGGATGAGCGGGTGCCTATTCCTGGTTGCCTCACAGATTATCATCGTTCCCCTTTTCTTTCTGTTTCTCGGTCTCCCTTTTCCCAGGAATATCTGGGCCTGGGTGGGGCTGTTCCTCCTCACCGATCTTGGCATAACGGCCCTGGGAAGTCTGGTATCGGGAATCGTTATGCGGGTCCGAATGAGTGAGATTCTTCTTCCCATCCTCCTGTTTCCGCTGGTATCCCCGTTGATGATTGCGGCTGTAAAATCCACGGACGCACTCATGAAAGGCCTGGATTTTGCTTCCTGGAGGGTCTGGCCCCAGCTTCTGGTAACTTTTGTCGTTGCCTTCGGGGTCACGGGGTACGTGGTGTTCGACTACGTGACTGAAGAATGATGAGTTCTTATCACTCCAGGACAAGCACCAGGGTTCTGGCCGGGGCCGTAAGCGTCATGGCAGCCGTGGCATTCTACCTGGTCCTGAAGGTGGCCAGAATCGACCCCGACCAGCAGATGGCCCAGAAGATCTTCTACTATCACGTTCCGTCCGCCTGGACCACCTTCTTGGGTTTTTTCCTGGTGATGGTGGGGGGCATCCTGTATTTGAGGACAGGTAGGGACAAGTGGGACCGGTTCAGTCTGGCCTGTGCAGAAGTGGGAACCCTTTTCTGCGTTCTGGTGTTGATCACCGGGCCCATCTGGGCCACACCGGTATGGGGAACCCCATGGAACTGGGAACCTCGACTCACCACCACCTTGATCATGTTTCTGGTCTACGTTGGCTACTTCATGCTCCGTCACTACGGCGGAAGTCCCGAGAGAATCCGACGACTGGCTGCCGTGGTGGGAATCGTGGCCTTTGTGGATGTCCCCATTGTCTATCTGTCCGTCAAAATGTGGGCGCCGGAAGTCCAGTCCCATCCTCAGCCCGAAATGGCGCAACAGCCTGGGGATGTTCTGGGAACATTCCTGTTTTCCCTGTTGACTTTTACCTTGCTGTTTGTCTATTTGGTCCGGTACCGTATCCATATACTCTCTCTGGAGTCTTCCCTGATGAAGCGGAGCTATGGCCTATAAGTACTTTGGATACTTCCTCGCGGTTATCATCGTCATTCTGGCCGCGGTGGTCGGATGGGTCGCAGTCATGATATCCAAGGAGAAATCTTTGTTGCGAAAACTTGAGAGTTCGGTCCACGATTCAAGGCAGAAGGGTAAGGACTAACCATGGCAAGAAAGATCGTTCACGTGGTGGGGACCGGGACCATCGGTGAACCCCTCATCGGACTCCTTGCCGACTACCAGGTTTCCCTGGGGATCGACGAGGTGACCTTCCACAAGAATTCGCCTCTTTCCCATGAAAGGGCCAAGGTGAGAGACCTCCTGGGCCGGGGAGCCCGGCTGGCGGTCTATGAAGAAGCCCAGGAAGGATTCAAGAATCTGGGTATCGATCCGGACTTTGAAGCGGAAGAAGCCATCCAGAGGGCTTCGGTGGTCATCGACTGTACCCCAAAAGGGGTGGGACACAGAAACAAATTGAGGTATTACAACAAGTTCGCCGACGGAAAGAAAGGATTTCTCGCCCAGGGAAGCGAGCACGGGTTTGGCATGAAATACGCCCGGAATATCAATGATGAGGCCCTGCAGGAAAAAAGCGATCGGCGGTTTGTTCAGATCGTCTCCTGCAACACCCACAACATCGCTGCCCTTACCAAGACCCTGGGCTGGAGAGATGGCACGGATACCCTGGAAGAGGGAAGATTCGTTTGTATCCGTAGGGCCTCCGATATCAGTCAGACGGGATCCTTCGTTCCGGCTCCGGAGGTAGGAAAGCATAGCAACTCCGAGCATGGGACCCATCACGCCAGGGATGCCGTGGAATTGTTCAAGACGATCGACTACACTCCCAACCTCTTTTCCTCAGCCATGCGGATCAATTCCCAGTACATGCACGTGCTCTGGTTCAACATCCGGCTCAGGGAAACCATCACTCTTCAACAAGTCGTCGACCGGTTCAACGCCAATCCCATGGTGGCTCTCACAGAAAGGACCACGAGCAGCAGTGTGTTTTCCTTCGGGAGGGACCACGGCCATTACGGCAGGATTCTCAACCAGACGGTAGTGGTGGTACCCACCCTGACCGTCCATATGGGCAGGGAAGTGGTGGGGTATTGCTTTACCCCCCAGGACGGCAATTCCCTGTTGAGTTCTATCGCGGCCACCGAGTTCTTTATCCATCCCCATTCGTGGAAAGACAAGATTCAATGCCTGTCCCATCTTTTCTTTGATGAAGTTTGATCCAGCTGGCACCGGCGGTTGCGGTGGCAGGTATGGGATGGATAAGGGGAGGGAGCGCCCATGTCATCCGGGGGAACCGGCAGTATCGATCGTTCCCAGCCGATGATGCGTCACAGGACGTAACGGCCCGCATGTCATGAAAGTCATCGAGTTTCTGGAATCATCCACAAGGACTCTTCTGAGTTACGAGATCATACCCCCCCTGAGGGGAGGAACCGCCCACAGGATTTTTGATCTGGTGGAAGAACTGATGCCGTTCGAACCGCCTTTCATCGATATCACGAGCCGGTCGGCAGAAGTGTACGACCAGAAACTGCCTGATGGAACGGTCAGACGCCGGGTGAGGCGGAAACGGCCGGGAACCATCGGACTGAGCGCCGCCATCAAAAACCGCTACAACGTGGAAACGGTGCCTCATATTCTGTGCAGGGGATTCACCCAGGAGGAGACGGAGGATGCTCTCATTGAGCTGAACTATCTGGGGATCGATAACGTCCTGGCTGTCACAGGGGATGACACCGGAAGGGGAAACCCCGGCGGTGAATACGATACCGTGAATCGGTACGCCAACGAGCTGGTGGAACAAATAGTGAACATGAACCGGGGTATCTATCTGGAGGCACTGGAGGATTCCCATCCCACCGATTTTTGCATCGGGGTGGGAGGGTATCCCGAGAAGCACAGGGATTCCCCTGATCTGGAATCCGACATCGAGTTCCTGAAGAAAAAAGTCAACCTGGGAGCCCACTATATCGTTACCCAGATGTTTTTCGATAACGCCGCCTATTTCCCGTTTGTGGAAAAGTGCAAACGGGCCGGCATCGATGTGCCCATCATTCCGGGATTGAAAATCCTGACGTCTAAACGTCATCTGACCATGCTTCCCCAAATATTTGACGTCCAGGTTCCGGAACCGCTGGCATCCAGGGTTCGAGAATCTCCCGGGGAGGAAGTCAAACAGATTGGGATAGACTGGGCTCTGGATCAGTGCCAGGAACTGCTTCAGGCCAGGGTCCCCTGCATACACTTCTATATCATGCAGGACGCTAAGACGGTCGCCAAGATCGTTTCCCGGATCCGGTAGAAATCCCAGGCGTTTGTCGGCCACTGTCCCCATTTTATCGTAAATTAGACTCCTGTGTCAGATCTGTCGAAACGGTTTCGTGACCATGTTATCTCAAGCGCGATCATTCCGTCCGGATCCCGGGGGCTGGTGGCAGTATCCGGAGGCGTCGACTCTGTCGTCCTTCTTCATCTCCTCATGGGGTGTGCCGGGACCCTGGGATTGAGTCTTGCCGTAGCCCACTATAATCACGGAACCCGGGGTACAGATTCGAACAATGATGAAGGGTTCGTGAGAGATCTGGCCGGGAAATGGGGACTGGTATGTCACTGTGGCAGGATGGAGAATAAACCGGCGGCCCGGAGGGAAAGCTGGGAAGCCCTGGCCCGGGACCGCAGGTATCGTTTCCTGGCATCGGTGAGAAAGGAACACGGGTACGACTGGATTGCCACGGGACATCAAGGGGATGATCAGATAGAAACTCTTATCATGCGATTGGTGGAAGGATCGGGAATTCACGGATTGAAGGGAATACCCTCCAGGCGGGGGTCCCTGGTGAGACCGTTACTCCCCTTTACCCGCGGCGAGATCAAAGCCCATGCGGCCAGGCATAAACTGGAATTTCGAGAGGATTCCACCAACCAGGATATTTCCATCCCCAGGAATTTTGTCCGTCACCGTATCGTCCCCCATCTGCGTGAACTGAATCCCTCTCTCACCACCGCCGTATCCAGGCTTGTGAAGAATGTAGAAGAGGTGAATACGTTCCTGGGGAGAGAATTGGACAGGCATGAGGCCCGGGTCGTTTCCTCTGTTTCCGGGGAGATGAGCGAACTCGACGCGAAAGGCCTCGCAGAGAATCTTGACGGTGTTGGTGTCGGTGT
>JBHIAI010000141.1:0-4074 GCA_046861655.1 Fidelibacterota bacterium
ACGGTTTGTCCCGGGAAGACTACGCGCTCCTGGTTGAACATCTGGGCCGCAGGCCCACTTCCATAGAGCTTCAGCTTGTGGGGAGTTACTGGCGGACTCCTTCTCCTTCGTCCGTGTTCAGGATGGTGCCATCTTCGCTCTCCCAGCTGGTTCCTGAGGTACAGCAAGTAAATACAGGGGCCCGGAGCGCTCTCATTCTCCGGTCCTCGTCCTGTCAGTTGCCCTTGTCCGGTAACATTGAAACCCGGGTGATGGCGTGTATCTCCACGGCGGTGGGGGCGGTTTCGGCCTCGGGGGGGGAGCCCCTTGTGATCGCTTACTCTCGGTATGTGGGATCCTGGGAAAAAAGGGGAATGAAGAAACGGATCGGGGAGCTGGCCGCGGCAGCCGAGGAGTACGGCCAGGCAGTAGGGATCCCCACCCGCACAGGGGAACTGGTTTCGGAAGTCGGATACGAAGCAGGACCCATCTTCCTGGCCCTTGTCTTGGGTCTTGTTCGGGGGGACAAAAAGGTGCTTCCGGTAGCCAGAGGGGCCGGAAATCCCGTGTACCTTCTGGGGCCGAGGTCGTCAGGAATGGATGATTCACTGGGAGCGGAAAAGGATAGGATAGATATCTGCCGCGATCTGTCTCAACGATCCTACCTGGTGGGAATGGAGAGTGTGGGTTCCCAGGGTCTGGCGGTGTCCTGCGCCCGGATGGCGACCAATAGCGGGTTCGGGCTGACCCTCAATATGGCCCGGATGCCCGGACTGTATAAGGGAATGACCGGGGAGGAAATTCTGTTTCTCGATATTCTGGGGAGGGTGGTTGTGGTCATCGCTCAAGGATTCGAGACCGAACTCAGAAGAATCTGCCGGAAATCGGCCATCCGGTGCTCCCGGATCGGACGCGTGGACCAGGAGGAGGTTTTCCGGATTCAGCGGGGAAAGACGGACTATGCCACCCTTCCGCTGCAGGTATTCTTCGACCGTCCGGAGAGAGTTCTGCACGAGCCCCGACCCCAGGAAACCGCCGGTTCTGAAAATACGCCTGCACTCGACGTCTCCCGTCTCTCAACTCCGAGTTCGTATTCCCAGACACTCATGGAACTTCTTCGGACTCCCAACATCTTAGTGGACACCCTGATGGCCGCCGGCCGGGATGGGCATGCGCGTTCCGTCATCGAGCTTCCCGGGAACGGATCTTCCCGGGCGGTGACCGTCCACATGAGCAGTGGAGGAAGATTCGCTCATCTGGATCCCCGCTCAGGAGGGAGGTTCGCCGCTATGGCCGCCCTTCGCAGGTCGGTATGCCGGGGTGCCGTCCCCAAGGGGGCCCTTTCCGGTCTAATCGTGGGGAGTGAATCGGGTCCCCCGATTATGAGGGAGGCTCTGGAGGGGCAGGCTGAGGTCCTCAACGGGGCAGGCGTTCCCGTGGTGAATCTGTATGTGGATTGGGAGATGGATTCGGTCTATCCTACCCCTGTGGCGGGGGTGGTGGGATTCCTGGAGGGTTCCGACAGGATACTCACTCCCCAATTCAAGGATCCCGAGGACTTCGTTCTTCTTCTGGGAAGTCACAGGGGAGAGCTGGGCGGGTCGGAATACTTGAATTTTATTCACGGAAGGATTGACGGTCCCCCACCTGTTGCCGACATGGCTGTGGAGCACCGCATCCATGAAATCGTTCTCATGGCGCACCGGGAGGGGCTTACGAAATCGGCCCAGCCCGTTTCCAGGGGCGGGTTGTCTGTAACCCTAATCCAGTGTCTGGTGGGGGCTGCGGAGGGGAGGGGGGTAAGGATTCACATGTCCAGCAAGCTGCGTGATGACGAGCTCCTTTTTGGCGAAACCCAGGGTCTTGTGATCGTGACTATTCACGAGGATTCCCTCATAGAGATTGAACGGCTCTGCATGCGGATGGGTGTGCCATGTACCGCCATAGGACGGGTGACGGACGACGGACTGTTTAGCTTCGATGGTCTCGTTCGCCTGGAGGTGCGGGAGGTGAAGAAACTGTTCACCCGCGGGGTGAGAAAGCTGGTGTGGGGTTAGCAGGCCGCGTTTTTTCTTTTGGTTCTTGTCGCCTCAGGACGGGCGGAGGGAGGAGAATACCTTGAGCATTTCGGCGTGGACGTGTCCGTTGGACGCGACGATCTCTCTGTCAAGGAGGGTGAAAGGAGTCCCGTCAGTCAGCGATACCTTTCCCCCGGCTTCGGACACCAGGAGCACACCCGCGGCCGTATCCCACGGATGAAGGCCAAACTCCCAGAAGCCGTCCAACCACCCCCGGGCAACGTGGGCCAGATCGAGAGCCGCCGACCCGGCTCTTCGAACCCCCTGAGTGCGGTTGGTAAAGGCTTTGAACCGGTCAAAGTTTCTGGACCAAATCTCATCATGGACATACGGGAAGCCGGTGGCCAGAAGGGTATGTTCAAGGTTTCCGGTTGAGCTGACCGAGATGGGCGTTTCCTCCTCATCGGGAGGACTCTGGTGCGAGATACCCCTGGAGAGGTACGCTCCGTTCCCCGATGCGGCCCGGTAGATATCACCTCTGGGGACGTCCACGATGACTCCCACTACAGGGTTGTTGCCGGCGTACACAGCGATTGAGACAGCGTAGAACGGGTATCCGTGAACAAAATTGGTGGTGCCGTCCAGGGGGTCTACGATCCAGGTATAAGGGGAATCCCCCGGTTTCCCCGGGGATTCCTCGGTGAGAATTCCGTGATCCGGGAATTGGCGGCAGATCCGGTCGAGAATCATCTCCTCGGAACCCCGGTCCGCCTGAGTGACCAGGTCGGTGGCTCCCTTAAAATCGACTTCCCTTCGCTTGGATGACTCCCCGAGAATAAATTGAGCCGCTTCCCGGGCCGCCCGGGTGGCGACCGAGAGGAGGTCCTGGGAATCGACGGACATGGAAACTCAGGGCCGTTCGGGAGGTCCCGAAGAGGTTTTTTCCCGCAGTGCCTTTTTTTCGAGGTACTCGCGGTAGGTTAGATGACTCCGGGAGAAGTAATCCTGGGTCATGGCCAACAGGGTCGGAGTGAGAAAGATCACTCCAATAAGGTTCGGAATGGTCATGAGGCTGAGGGCGATATCACCGAAATTCCACACAAAGGCCAGGGGCAGAACGGCTCCCAGAAAGTTGAAGAATACGTAAACCCAGCGGTACGGCCGGACGGCCTGGGGACCGATCAGGTATTCTATGGAGCGGTCGCCATAGTAACTCCAGGCCACCATGGTTGAGTAAGCGAACAGCAGAACCGAAGTGTTCACGATGACGCTGCCCAGCTCTGGAGAGAAAGCAAGGCCCGTTCGAAAAGCTTCACGGGTGAGCTGGGCCCCGGTCAAGTCCGTGGTCTCGAGAACCCCGGTAGTCAGAATAGTCAGTCCGGTCATGGTGCATACGATAATGGTGTCCACAAAGGGTCCCATGAGGGCCACTGCCCCTTCCCGGACCGACTCCTTGGTCTTGGCGGCGGCATGGGCGATGGGGGCTGAACCCTGCCCAGCTTCGTTGGAGTACAGTCCCCGTCGGACTCCCCACATCATCACCGTAAGGAGCCCTCCCCACCCCGCTTCCAGGGAGAATGCTTCGGTGAAGACCGACACCATGGCGGGAACCACTTTCGGTGTATTCAGAAGAAGAATCAGGATGCCGCTTCCCACGTACAGGATGGCCATTCCCGGTACCAAACGGCTCGCCACAGCCGCGATGCGTCGGATGCCGCCGATGATCACCAGTCCCACCAGGATCGCGATTCCGGCGCCGGAGACCCAGGGGGGAATCTGGTAGGTCATAAAGGTCTGGGCAATGGTGTTCGCTTGATTCATGTTGCCCGTACAGAAGGAACAGATAACGGCCAGGGAGGCAAAGAAGATGGCCAGGGGCTTCCATTTGGGACCCAGGCCCCGCTCGATGTAGTACATGGGTCCGCCGGATGCAGAACCGTCCTTATGAATGGTTCTGAAACGGTGACTTAAGGAGCATTCGGAATACTTCAGGGCCATTCCGAACAGGGCGGTTACCCACATCCAGAATAGGGCTCCCGGTCCCCCCAGGCGAACCGCCAGGGCCACACCGGCGAGA
>JBHIAI010000142.1:0-4050 GCA_046861655.1 Fidelibacterota bacterium
ACACATGGCCTGAGCTACTCCAGGAATGGACTGCGACTGGACGCCGCAGCGTTCTCCCAGAGACTTAGAACCCGGAGCCTGTCGGAAGCACCGGGCTGGTCAGCCGATCTTATCAGCTACAGGATTCACTTTGTCCTCGATGATTCACTGTCACCGGGTAAGAGGAGATTTCTGGAAGGATCGGCGAAACACTCGGCAGTCAGTTCGAATAGTCTGGGAAATCAGTTTCGCTATGTCTTCTCCGGAGCTGCAGGTTTTCAAGAGCGTTCACCGGGGCTCAGGTACTCAATTGTCCTGGGGGGAACTTTCATTCCACCCGATAGAAGGGGACTGTTGGTGGACGGGACTGTTGAATATTCGATCAGCAGCACTGAAAGAATCGTGATGGCGGCACACCATTCACTCCATTCTCTTCCATTCCAGTACAGCGGTGATAGCCGCCTGTGGACCAGCACCTTTCCGCCGGTCGCCTTCAATGGCGTTACGCCCGACCCTTCAGCCATCAGCCAGGAACGCTCCATCCTTCGCCTGGTCCTTGATCATCGATCCCATCGGTTCGGGACTGAGGTGGGTATGTTTGGCTCCAGGGCCAATCCTCACTACTATTTTGAAAACCGTCCGATCAGTACCCACAACCCCGTTGCAGTCTCCAGTTACCAGGTTATGTTGATCGAGATGCAAAGCGACTGGACCGGGGGCGTTTTCTGGAAGGGACGGTCCAATTACTTTCGCCGGTGGTGGCTCGAATTCACAGGACTGTCCTTTCTCGACAACAGGTCAGGATGGGGCCACGGAGTCCAGCATGAGGGGAGGGTAACCCTATCGTTTCGGGAATTCCTTTTCAATGGACGGCTCGACCTGGGGATGAAGCTGTGGGGCCATGTGTGGGGAGGAAGAAGAGGGTTCATGTGGGACCCCACTCTGGGTCTTGGTTATGAGGACTACCGGGACGGGCAGACACTGTACCCCCAGGACTTCACCGGGATAGTGAACGTCCGGTTCGATGGGGTGGTCCAAACGTTTGAGATCGCCTTTACCGTGGTCAATCTCCTGTATGCCGGTCGAAGCGTAGTCGAGAATGTGACCGGTTCCGTCATTCCGGAAGATCAGCTGACCCTTGCCGCCACCCCCCTGTTTCCCCCTGCGGGCAGGTTGGTTTTTCTCGAGTTTTCCTGGCGGTTCAGGGACTAGTCCACCCGGAAGACCAGGCGGGCAAACAGGGCCCTTCCCGGTTCGGGATATCCAAACACTGACTCCTGACCTCTTCGGTCCTCCAGGTTTCTCGCTCCTATCACCAGGCGAGTGCCCACATTCTTGATACGGAACCCCTCAAAAGACAGGGACGCGTCCAGGCGATGGTACGGCTCAAGAAAGGGAGGATTCCCTGAGGGATCGTCGAAGTAACTGTACCGCCGTTTGCCAAAGGTCCGGTAGGTGGTTGAGAAATCTATGGCTCCGGCTGAGTACTCCAGTTCTATCCAGTGGGAAAGACGTGGCACGTACAGCAGCTCATCGTATTGATCCGGACCTTCGGTAAGGACCTGACTGACGTTCCAATTGGTGGTGACTCTTAGTCTTACGGGGAAAGTCCGTGGGTCCACCCGGGTGGTAAGGGTTAGTCCGTACGACTCACTGGCGGAGAGGTTTTCCGGGGAGAACACAAAATTCTCATCGGGTGTCCACTGAATCAGGTTCCAGGTAAGGAAGTGATAGGCAGCCGCCCGGAATATTACGCTGGGAAAAGAAGGTAAGTCTCCCTCAATTCCCACATGAGCGGAGCGGCCCCGCTCGGGCTTCAGTTCCGGACTCCCCATGGAGAACCCGGAGGGATCCTGCCAGAACCGGTCGTTGAAGGTGGGAGTCCGGTAGCTGGTGCCCAGGTTTGCGATGACCGATCTTAATCCGCCGAGACGGGGCTTCCACAGGAGCCCCAGGCTCCCCGTGGTTATTGGGGATCCCTGGTCACTGCCGTATTCTTCCCTAAGTGTCAACGATGCTTGCACATCAGGACTCAGCCGGACCTGGGAGAGACCTCCCAGGGCGCCAAGGGCGGTCCGGTGGGTCCCGGTGTCCCGGCTGTCCACAGACTGTCTCCTCGCTTCCAGGATGACCGAATTCTGAAAGACGCTCCCTTCAGGAAACCGGTGAACCAGCCTGAGGATCCCGGACGAAACATTGTGTTTTGACTCCACCTGCCAGTCGGGATCGGTGTACTGTTCGTACGTGTCCACAAGGCCAAGATGGATTTCGCTTTTTCCCAGTCCCGAAATACCCCGAAGAGTGACAAGATGGATCCGGTCGTCGTTCACTTTTCTTGCCGAAAGGGAAGGAAACTGCAGTAAGCCTGTCACGCCCCTGGATGCTCTGGATCCCAGACCGAAATAGGACCCCTTCCACTGGCGGCCAAACGGGCGGGACGCCCCCAGGGTAAACAGGGTCTGGCTGAAGTCGTTATTCTCCCTGATCTGCGGTCCGTTGGGACCGGAATACTGGAAATCACCCGTGCTCTCGAATCCACTGCCGTAGAGGTAGGCTTTCACATTCCCCAGGGAGAGGGGTAACCACCCTCCGATTCCTTTTTCCCCAAAGGAGCCCGATTTGAGTGTAACGGACAGGGACCGCCGGGCGTAGGGGAGGAAGTTCAAGGTTCCCCCTACGGCATTGGACCCATACAGCGACGAGCCATGACCGGGATAGTATTCGCCGTGATCCAGGATATCCGCCGGCAGGGTGCTGAAGTCAAATCCGCCGTGCTGGGGCGAATTAAGGGGTAGCCCGTCCAGCATCACCAGGATGTGTTCCCCGTAGCCCGTGGGGGAGGCCACGGTTTTCAGACCGGCGGGCCCTCCATAGTCCTTGATCTGGATTCCTGACCTGTCCACCCTTTCCCCCACGCTGTTGCCCCAGCTGGAGGCCCGAGACAGGGGAAGGACCCGGTGAGGCACTGGGAGGTTCAAGCTCCCTTTGCCGTAGAGGTTGCCTTCCACCGTTATGGGATCGAAGTGGTAGGTCCTGGGTACCAGGCCTAGCTCCACGTAAGATGCTTTGAGGGTGTCCAGATCTATGGTCACAGTCCGGTAGGCCGAGTGGAGAATCTGTAATCGTGTTCCTTTCCGGGCGTCGTAGGCCAGCCTGAACCGGCCGTCCCTGTCGGAGGTGGTCCCCAGTTCCGGGTCCGGCAAGTAGAGTTCCACGTAGGGCAGAGGGCGTCCGTTCTCATCGGTGATCTGGCCCGTGAGGACCTTGATGGGAGATGCCCAGAGAAGATGAGGACAGACCCAGGGAATTGAGATGAGTATCAGGAAGGGTATGCGGTAGGATTTCATGATTCTCTCCTTCTCCCTCGAAAGTGTTGTCGAGAACCACGGTTTCGCAGGTTTCCTGACTGACGTCTCTCGGGAGTCTTCGCCTTCTCACCCGCCTGCCAGGAGGCAGGTCATCTCTTTGCCAGGAGGCAGGTCATCTCTTTGCCAGGAGGCAGGTCCTATCTGGCGGACAATGGCTTCAGTGAAGCTCCCAGACGATCACAGTAGCGGGGCTGTATCCGACTTTCACGGATTTCCCTCCCGAAACCGCACTTTCAATAAGCGAATCAATTTAGGTTCGTCCGGGGCGAAAGGCAACACTTTGGGGGGGTCTGGATCAGGGGTCAATCTCGGTGGGGTTTTGCGCTTGTTTTGCGCAGGTGATTTTTGTAAGGTAGTTCATAACAAGTGGGTTGAGCCCATACGTGGGCCTGTCAGGGAGCATTCACCACTTCTTCACCGCATGGGATGTACTGTTGGGAGTGTTTTCCCATCCGCAGGGCTTACGAAGTCGAAGCGTTTCCACCTATGGGCAATGTCAGGCTGTTTTCTGCAAGTCGATTTTGGAGAGAGCTTTTGGAGAGCTTGACCAACTATCCGGGATGGAACGGCAAAAGTGACTTTGATGGAAGTCGGATAGCTTTTGCAGTTTCTGAAAAGTAACAGGACGGCAAAATGAAAAAAATTGAGACAGTTCCCAAACCGGTTCTGCTACTTTGTTTAGTCGTATTTTTCAACTGTGACC
>JBHIAI010000029.1:0-17285 GCA_046861655.1 Fidelibacterota bacterium
TCATGAGAGAGTGAAATCCTGGAATAGGAAAAGGGCCGCGAAACGCGGCCCTTTTTTCCATTCCGTCTGAAGTCGAAGATCCCGACGATTCTTGTCGGGGAACGCAGCTACTTCAGAAGAACCATCTTCTTGGTGGCACTGTAGTCGCCGGCGTCAATCCTGTACAGATAGACACCTGTGGCTACGGCCGTGCCAAGATCCGTGGTACCGTTCCATATGACGCGGTGACGTCCTGCACTCCGGAAGTCGTTCACCAGAGTGGTCACCTTCTGACCCAGCATGTTGTAGACAGTGAGGGTCACATTGCCATCCCTGGGCAGGTCGAAGTTGATGGTGGTCACAGGGTTGAACGGATTGGGATAGTTCTGATGCAGGGTGAACCTCGAGGGAAGTCCCGACACTGCATCATCGATGGAGACGTAGGCATCAAACCACTCCAGTACCTGAGGCAGGGGACCTTCGGGATAGATCCCAATCCAGTGATACCCAGCACCGTGCAGGGTGTCTACGCCAACTGCCACTGTGTTCAGGCTCAACACGTCAAACGCCAGGTAGGCTGTCTTGCTCCCGTTGGCCAGCTCCATACGGATTCCGGAAGCTACCGTATCCGCTTCTGGATCCGTCTGAGCTAACGAATCGAGAATGCCCGAGACACCCCAGAACGTAACTATAGCGTCCGCTGTAGCGTCTGCACCGTCCAGCCAGTTGTCGGCTCCGATCTCGTAGTTCGGATCGTAGTTCAACAGCAGGGAATCGGACAGGAAGGTGAAGAGCTCCCCGGAAACGCTGTCGTCCTGAACAGGAATCAGTCTCGACACCCCCGTGGCACCACCACTGATGTCTGGATAGGTTTGATCCACGCCCATGTAGTCGTAGGGAAAGTCACCGGCTACGAAGTCCGTCGGATCCCATCCGTCAAAGCAGTAGTTCATCCATTCGTCACCGGACACGGCGAAGTTCTTCAACCCTTCATCCAGCCAGGTATCCGGCACGGCGTTACACTCGTAGAGGGGATCATTGTCCAGTTGGACGATGGTCTCATAGTTGGGATACAGGGAAGCAGGTGCAGGACCGATATTGGCCACATTCCAGATATCATGGGGCCACTCGCCCAGGAGACCGTACAGCCAGTAGAATTCAATGTAGACGTCGGGCCAGTCGCCGTCGTTAATCAGGAGGCTGGTCTCCACGGGTTCGAAGATGTCGTAGGTGAAGTGGGGACTTTCGGCCACGTTGCCTGCCAGGTCCGTCGCTGTAATGTAGTATTCCACCACATCTCCAGGGGACGCACCGGGTATGTCCGCCGCGAAGGTGTCCACATCCGCCGTCATTGCAACAGACGCGGGCGTTCCCCCATTCACAGCGTACCACAGGAGAGCATCAGCCACCCCTGCATTGCCACTCACGGGATCGATGTCCGTGATGGTGGCAGACACTTCCCTGGGATCCGTCGACACCGTCGTCCCAAGGATGGTCATGTCCACGATGAATGGCGCCGGGTCTTCCACGTACTCCACGAGAGCGCCCACATCCCAGCCGAAGCTGCGAAGCCACCATCCGGCCTTACCCCGGGCTGCCGGGTCCACGTAGTTCTTGAACCCGTGATACGGCGTTACCACTGTACCCCAGGCACCGATGCCCCAGCTGTCGGGATTTATGGTGAAATCCTCAGCGAATGCAAAGGTGATGAAGAAGGGGGTATCGATGGTGTCCGGGTAGCCCAGGACCGCCAGATTCTGCTCCAACCAGGTGTCCGTGCTGTCCATAGTATCGATGGACTTCTTGTAGAAGCCAATCCCAAGACCGGGCCACAGTTCAGCACCGATGGGTGGATCACTCCAGCATTCGTCGTCTCCTGCCAACCAGAATGTGTTCTCACCCATAAGGCCCTGTACTGTATCCCCATCTACCACGTTCGCCCAGAATCCGACCCAACCTCCACCATCCACACAGGAAGATGAGGTCACTTCGCCATTGTACAGGGCGTCGTTCAGACCGATGAAGATATCCCCTGTGAAGTCCGTATTGAAAAACAGGACTTTCTTCACGATGGCTGCCGCGGGAGGTTCAAGATACAGGCCCATGCTGTCGCCTGTGTCGAAACCGAAGGTGTAGTAGGTCCCGTAGTCAGGCCAGAACAGCTGAAAATCATCCGCGCTCAGGAACGCCTGAGGCTTTACCTCGGGAGCCGCTTTGGCGAACTTTGTTAATTCCTTAGGAAATGCCTTCGCCTCGCTGTCAACCGGGTAATTCCTCCCATCGGGACTTAACAGAAAGTCCTGGGAAGCAAAGGCGAGTCCGGAAAGCAAGAGAAGTAGCACTCCCCCCTTAACCTTTTTCATGCCAGTTCCTCCTTTTTATTCGAGTTGCTGTCTGTCTGGGGTAGTTTATGATGAAACCCCAATAATTCCAATGCCAAATGTTTTGACGTTCAAAAACCGACTTTCAGCTCCAGGACATGGTTCACAGTGAAAACGTCCATGTCGCGGAAGGTGTAGTCCAGCCCCAGGTCCAGGCCCGTCATCTGGAGCTTCAATCCTCCCCCGAAGGTGAGTCCGTACAGATAGCTTTCCGCTTCCGTGGCGGCGAAGGAATACCCACCTCTTAAGAACACAAAATCTCCGAAGGCGTATTCTCCCCCCACCCGGTATTCGTCGCTGGAATAGTTGTTGTTCTGGAACATGCTGCTTACGTGAACCTGGCTATTCCCCGGAAGGGCCATGGTGTAGGACAGACCCAGCTCCATGGTGGACGGCAGGTCAAAGGAAGCGGCATCGATCTTCACGAACCGGGGAACGTCACTGACGGTACTCTGTCTCAACAGCCCCGGACCGTCATATTTCATCTGGGTCCCCACATCTTTGATGACCACACCCATGTTAAGACCCGGCACATTCACGAAATCGTGGTACTGGACACCCACGTCAACCGCGGCGCTCGTGGCACCCACTCGCTCGAACTGCTCCGAAATGATCTTGAAGGTGGCGCCCACGAAGACACGGTCTGTCAGTTGCCGGGCGTACGTGACCCCTGCCGTGAAAAAGTTGGGGGAGAAGGTTCCTCCGGTCCCATCAGGTGCCTCTTCTGTCGTAAGGGGTATGTCGCCGAACGACAGGGATTTGATGCTGAAGGCCAGGGACCCGAACCCGGCAAAATTGCCACTCACCCCGAAGTAATTCACGCCGATGTCGGCGAAGTAATTCATGTGGGACACCAGGATATCGGCATTATGTTCGCTCCGGGCGATCCCGGCCGGATTCCAGAACAGGGCACCGATCCCTGAGCTCAGGGCCACTGAAGACCCCCCCATGGCCAGGTCCCGGGCACCCACAGGAATCAGCACCTGCTCCGCGGCCGATGTCCCCACACGGTTCCTGCTTCCGGCATCCAGGCGGGAAGGGATTATCGCTGCCAGCACCGCAGCCCCCACCATAACCGACGAAATGAATGTTCTCATGCTAATGGCCTCCTTGAAACTGTATCCTAAAAACGCTTACAGGATGACTCCATCAATTCTCAAACAACAAATTCCCCGAACGATCAGTACGAACGCAGAACCTGCTGTTCCTGAACGATGGCCAGCTTGAGCACCGTCTCTTCCCCCAGGTCCGGCATATCAATATGGGCGACGTATACGCCGCTGGCAACAGGGAGATTAGACTCATTCCTCAAGTCCCATCTTAGAAACTGCGAGGCCGGGTCCGATTTGTCCTTTTCGGTGAGTGTCCTCACCAGGACGCCCGAAAGGGAATAGATCTTCACGACAACCGTTCTGGGCAGATGAGAGAAGGTAACGTACTTGTTGAGCCGGCTGGTCTCCCAGGTATTCATGCCCAGGTAAGGATTGGGGAAGACCGTGATTTTTTCGATCCTTTCCTTGGGTTCGTCGCCCGTGGCCGTTCGATCCACCTTGCCCACGCTGAAGGTTTTCACATCGCCATCCCTGACGCCCTTGAAGGTTTGAAACAGGACGGACGAACCTGCGGTCGGGGGATCCCCGGCGCCAGTGCCATCTACAACAACTACGTTCTCAATGACCCTCACTTGAGACGAGAAGAATATGGCTGCCCTGTCGCCTGTCGAGACGGAGAGTGTGTCACCATCAGATGGATAGGAGACCTTGGTGATGTCCAGCTCATCGAAGGCAGGTTTTTCATCCACTTGGTCGTTGCCCTCCGTGTTCCACTCCCGGTCGCCTTCCCCATCGACTACGTAGGCAAAGATCTGGGCATCATCGGTGTCGCTCTCTGTGGCCCCCAGATCCCAAACTTCGAAGGGGGCCCTCATCCAGTACACCTGGGAAAGGAATGCCCCTGGGGGACCGGCCAGGACCCAGCTCCCCTCGGAGGTGAACCGGAGTTCGTAGTCGTTTTCATCGATGACGGAGCCCTCGTCATAATCGGAAACAGTAAACCCCGTGGGAGCCGTCACGTCCTTCACCCCTGAGGAGGCATCTGCGAAGGTTACGGCGACCCCTCCAGCATAGAGAAAGCGGTAGGTAACAGCCCCCTCATCGTCTTCATCAGCCTCCCCGTCCCCGTCGTTGTCCAGGCCGTCGAACCCCTCTGCCTCGGGTCTGATTCTCTGTTGGGCCAGAAGTGTGTCCTGAGGGCTCGTGTCGGTGCGGATAAGGTCCACGTATTTCTTCCCATCCAGAATGGAATAGTGAATCTCAAACTCCTCCCCGTTGGGTGCCTCGGGATCGAGAATGACCGGCACTGCTACGGCATCGTTCCCGCCCACCACGTTGGTCACCGCCACTGTGTCGTCCAGGGAGTACGGATAAACCGTCTGTGGGTTTGCCTCGTGAGGTATGGCCGATCGCAACGACTGGGTTAGGGGACTTTCAAAGGTGTGAGTGGAAACATTCTCTGACATGTTGGCGTTGTAGGCACTCACGGCAAAGTAGTAGGTCTTTCCGTTAATCAGCCTGTCCCCCGTAAACGCATCCTCGGTGACTCTCAGGTACCGGGTGATGCCCGAGTTGACACCGAACTGAACGGGCTTTTCGATGGCCACTCCCGCGTCGGGATCGAATACCGGCTGAAAAATGTACCCGGGCGCCGTCTTAAGATCGTAGGTGGCCAGTTTCTTGGCGTCCTCCTTACTGGCGGTGGGATTGGGAAGTTGGTACACATTGTACCCTTCGAATCTGTACCCCTTGATGTTGCTCGTTTCCGTAGCCTCCACCGCTTCCGGAGTCGATTCCCACTCCAGGATCAACTCCCGGTCCAGTTCCACGATATTCAGATTCGGAGCAGGAGGACCGCTGGGAAGATCGAACACGTTGTCGTAGGCCTCCTGGGCGAACAGGTCGTTAAACTTCAGGATGGCCACGCTCTGCAGGAAATTCTGACCCGAAGCTCCGATCAAGGCCACCACCACTTCCTGAGTATCGCCCAGGGCCATGGTAAAGGGACCGGTGGACATGGTCAACCGGCGGTCACCGGGGGAGTAGCCCATGCCGTCAAAGGGATTGGGAGCCCCGTCAAGGTCCCCGCCTCCCAGGACGGGATCCCCAGCCAGCTCGAGGCAGGTGGGATTGCCGAAATTATCCAGCACAGGGTCACAATCGGGATACTCGGGTCTCGGTTCGCAGCACCGCATGAGATTATACCACTGGAGTGTCCCGTCATAGGTGTTCAGGTCCGGGTCAGACCGGGGCGAGCCCGCTGCGAACGGAACGAAGGCGGTCATGGCAAGATTGATGTACTGCTTTCTGTACTCAAAATCAAAAAGAGCGGAGTCGGTGGGATCCCCTGTGTAGATGATGGGACCCTGGAGAAAATCGTACCCTGCGGCCGGGGGTGCCAGGCCCCAGGAATCCCATACGTTGTCGCTGTTGGAACTGTTGTAGACGTATCCCAGGCTTAAGGCCGTGTCACTTCCGGCCAGATCGTCTGTGTACTGACCCATGTCGGGATCCACCCACTGGCTGACGTACATATCTTCAATGGTGGCATCCGAGGGCGAATTCGCCGTTCCCTTATAGATAAGGCGCAATCTCTTGAACACCACATTGCCCATGGGGTTGTCCAGGGCGTAGGACCAGTAGGTTTCCTGTCCTTCAAAGCCGATCGGGGGCGAGCCGTACAGAGCGCTGGTCAGTCCGGCATCGAGATCGTTATAGACAATCCACAAGGTCTGGTGGGCCCCGGGGACACCCGGAATATCCCCATCGGTATTCCACTCGTTTGATTCCGAATTCCAGGTGGCGGGCTGGTACCCTTCCACACCGTTGACTTCTTCGTAGGGGGCACCCAGTTCGGCAGGCCACTCATTCCAGTCCGTTTCATACCAGCCCCGGACGTCCTCGATATCTCCCGCGGTAACGTCTTCCACCGATCTTAGGAAGAAGTTGGCCGCGTCGTCGCTCAAATCCACGTTCACCCAATCGGGCCGGACCCTGTAGGGCCGCACTTTATCGCCGGCGACACCACCGGCCCCGATGGTCCCGGACTGGTTGCCGGACTTGTACGTGGAGCCTCCCACCCGAAGATCGGGAGTGGCGCCGTCGTTCACAAACCCACCCCAGATCATGCCTTCGGAGAAGATGACCCCCGCTTTCCCTTTCGGAAAGGTACCGTTCCAGGAACCGTCGATCACCCAGTCATGGAAGCCGTCCCCCCGGACCCACACCGTGATATTGTTCACGTTCACCGTGGTCTGGGCGGGAGATTCATCCTGGGTCGATCTGTGAACCCCGGACGGGGAGGATCTCCATCCCTTCTCCCGGGCGAAGCCGGAAGCGGCCATGACAAGGATCAGGAAAAATACAGAGCCTGCCTGCTTCATAGTACTCTTCTCCATGTGTATGAATCGAAAAGTTGTCGAACTAAAGCTCCAATCTTAATCCAAACCGGACCTGCCGGGGTGAATCGAACAGGTCGAACCCGTTCAGCCACCAGTTATGCTGCCGGTTCTCCAGATTCGCGGCGCGGTACAGGTCGCCGAATTCTTCTCCACGGCTCTCTATGACGTCTAGGCCGTCACCACTGGTCAAGAATCCGTCATCGTAAGCGTTGCCCGTGCCGTAATAGACGTTCGTCACATTCCGGGTATTGAAGACGTTCTGGACGTACACATAGGCGTTGAGATCGAGACCCGCCAGACTGAAGGTCTTGTCCAGCCTGACATCCAGGTTGGAATTCCACGGCGTGGTGGATGAATTGATGGGTTCGATGGGTTGTCTCTGCCGGGAGTCACCGTCGTTCAAGATCCCTCCCGTCATGGCATCCTCCTGACCCAATCCTCCGGGACTCACCGCCCGGGTGAACGGGTGTCCGCTGTTGAATGTGAACAACAGGTTGATTCCCGATCTCTCCAGAATGGGGCCTCCATCCCCCAGACCGAACCGGTAGTCAAGATTCACTGATCCCCTGTGAGTCTGCTGGTACCTCAGGGGAATCACGATCTTGGGGGCAACCCGTCCCGGTCCTTCCAGGGCACCGCCGGCACTGCTGGCAAACGAGTTGGTTCCCCGGGCATCGCTGAACGTGTAGTTGATCTGGCCCAGGAGACGATTAGTTCGCCTCATCCTGAAACTCAATTCCAGGCCCTTTGTGGTGGCAAAATCCTGGTTCACGTAGACGGGATACTGGGAGATTTCCCATCCCGCGGCGGTTTCCACATGGTCGAACTGGATCTGTCCGCGGATATCCTTGTAGAATGCCGTCAAGTCGAAGGAGGCAAAGTCCGTGAACTGTTGGGTGAATCCCACCTCATACTGGGTGGTCCTCTCGGGCTCCAGGTCGTATCCCACGGGATTGGTGAAGTAGTACCCCCCGGTGAACACGAATGCTGAATACATGAGACCCCGGTACGTCACATCCAGGCCCGGAGGTTGAACGAATTTACCGTACTGCACATGGAAAACGGTTCTGTCGGTGACGGGGAAGGCAAAGCCAAGCCGGGGTGAGACGTACTCATAGGCCTGGCTCTTACCCACGTTTTCCAGGGTATATATCCGGGTATCCACCTCCGGCCGTGTGGGATCGGCCAGCTTCCACGTGTCCATAAAAATGTAGTCGTACCTCAATCCAGCGTTTATGATGATGTCGTTGTATTCGATCTTGTCCTGCAGGTAAGCCGAATAGAACTTGGGATGCCTGGGACCGTCAGGTCCCTTGTCAATGACGTTGCCGAATTCGTCAAACCCATAGATGTTGGGCGTGGTCTGAACCCGGACGATTCTCGCCAGACTTGTGGCGTCCCGGGCGGAATCGGGATTGCTTCTCATAAAGCTCAACAGGGCCTGGGCTCCTGCCCGGCCTCCGCTGACGAAGTAATGCCTGACTGACCAGTTCTCCGCCGATCCTCCCAATTTCAGCTCATGCCGCCCAACCTGGGAAGTAAACGCCACCGATCCTCCCAGGTAACCCCGCTGGTCCTTGGTGAGACCACTCAGGAGGTAGCCGGGCCGGTGGAATTGAAATCCGTGGAAGTCATACGGCCTGACCCGGCTGGTGTAGCTGGGCTGAGCAGCCCATCCAAGATCGTTTTCTTCCGAGACCCGGGCCGCCTCCAGACTATCCGAGTAGGCCAGAAAATCATCCTTGAACCAGGGGTCGTACGTCTTCGTACGGCGATCCAGGAAATTCAGATTCAGTTCCAGAAAGCTGGTGCTGGTCAGGAAGTAGCTTGCCTTTGTATTGATGAGCACTTCACTTCGGTCGGTCAAGGGCAGCCTGTCCTGAGCAAACAGGTACATAATGGGTAGGGTGTTAGACCGTTGGCGCTGCCAAGTGTAGGCCCCCGCCGTCTTTATTCTGAGGGGATGAAAATCCAGGAGAAGTGTCCCGTTGGCACCGTAGCGGTTCCGCATCCGTCCCGGAATATTCCCGGCGTTCCAGGAGAGAACCTCCATGTCCCCCTTGTCTCCACCTCTAACTCCCGTGTCATAGACGGTATCCAGGGGCGTACCGTCGAACCACGTCGCGGGGGAACCGGACCAGAAGACGGGATTGTAATCCCGCATGAAATTATTCTCCCCCGCCAGGAAAAAGCGGACCCTGTTGAACAGGAGGGGACCACTCAACGTCACGACGTAGTCCGAATAGCCGTAGGAATAGGATCCCAGGACCTTTTCGCCGGGATAGTTTCCAAAGTTATCCGTTTCCCCCTGCAGGGACATGAACAGCCTGTCGCCACCGGTTCTGAAGTTTTGCTGGATGATGCCGGCGTTGGCGCCGCCGAATTCGGCGGCGTACCCGCCTGCCTGGACCAGCACTTCTTCCAGGGCTTCCGGAATGGTATTGATCAGGGAACCGCCGTCCCGGTCCACGATGTCCTTGGCCGATGCCCCCTCAATGTAGAATCCCACTTCGTCCGATCGGCCGCCCCGGATGTGAATACGATCGTTCTGAAGCACCACACCGGGCTGAAGGGCGAAGTACTCATTCGCACCGCGAACGGGCAGTTTCTCAATCTCGTCGGAAGTCACAATACGAACGGCATTGGTGGCACTTTTCTCAATCAGGGGCCGTTCAGCCACCACCTGAATGGGCTCGGCCTCGATGGCCACCGACGACAGGGAAATATCCTCCGCGTAGACCGTCAATCCGGCTACCACCCTGACGTTGCTTAGGGTCACCTCCTGGTATCCCACATACGTGGTTTTGAGGGAATAGGTGCCAGAAGGGACATCGAGGATCACAAAACGGCCCTCAACATCCGTGGCTGCTCCGAAAGAGGTTCCCATCACGATTACGTTGGCCCCGATCAACGGCTCGCCCGTTTCCCGGTCGATCACCGACCCGCTGATCTTTCCAGTCTGGGCAAAAGCTGTGGAAGCCAGAAGCAAACCCAAAAGCGAAATGAGGAAAAGCTTGGTTTTCATTTCGATCCCCTTCGAAGTTAATTAATCGTCCACGAATCCTGTAACGGACTGTGTTCCGTACACCGCCACCGTGTACCTCTTGTCTGATGACAGAGCCAGAGTGTCCGAAAAGACAGCCACGTCACTGGTGTCGACCTTTACGGCGTAATCCCCTGGAGGAACGGTGCGGTACGAACTGTGGTCTCCCAGGGAGAGATCGGCCACCGTGAACTTAGATTCATCTCCTGACAGAGTGATGCTAACAGCCTCGAATGACGGCAGACCGTTCAAAAGCCTAACCAGGGCTGAATCAGCATTGGTGGGTTCGTCAAACGTGTACCGTTCCACCGCATTGACAAACTTGGATCCTGAGGTGTCTCCTACAATAAATATGGTCCCCTTCTTTTCCGTGGCAAACAGAATCTTGAACGAGGTGTCCATCGTCGCCACATCCGAAAACTGTACAGTCACCGACCGGGACCCTGCATCAAAGGTCTCATAATCGCTGGCCTGACCCAGTGTAATCGCTCCGTAGGACAGATTTACGTCCGTCAGCTGTACCGTCGCGGATCCAAGGCTGGAGAGATTGGCAAATCGGAACTCGGACTGATAATCCTCCGTGGAAATGTTGGGACTGTCAATTTCGACACAACTCACAAAAAGCACGAAGACGAAGATCACTCCTAAGCGTCCTGCAGTCATGTTATACATAGCTCCTTAAGTTTATGTTAGACCTAGGGTCGTGCCCTGACGCGATGAGCTGGATTTCCCCCTTACCTACAACCGGGAAACTGGATGTATGACCAGGTCCACTCGAAAAATATAGACACACAGTATACATGTTGTCAAGTACCCATATATTTTTTCTTTCTAGCCCCCTGATCACCCCGAACCGGATCCCGGGACGCCGGTAGACTCCATGGAATCGAGGCGCCTGAGGATGAATTGAGCCCGACGATGGCCTGGATCACGACGCAGGGCCTCTTCCAGCACCTCCCTGGCCCTGGCCGCCTTTCCCAGAACCAGGTAGGCCTGTGCCAGGGACACATAGGCGGACACGTTCTCCCGGTCTATTTCAATCCCCTCCCGGTACGCCTGTATGGCCAGCTCAACCTCTCGTTTTCGAAAATAGGCGTGTCCCTGATTGATGAGTATGGAGGCGTCGTCCGGGTGGATTCTGTGGGCCTTCCCGTAGGCCAGAACGGCGCTGGCATAATCCCCCTTGAGGAAATACCGCGAACCGAGAAAGTCCAGAGCCAGAGCCCACCGGAGCCGGACGGGATCCTCCCCCAACTCCAGAGCCGACACCCCCTCAGCCAGGAGGACGGCGATCTCAGCATCCTCCCTGCAGCAGAGATCCAGGGCGGCCAGAGCCAGCGCCCGGATATCCAGATCATCCGAACGGCTCAGGTTTTTCAGCCTTTCCACCGCTTCGGGGTGAAGAACGCTCCCGGGGGAAGATTGAATGCCCTCCTTGACAAAGCGGGATAGACCCATCATCTGTGCCAGAGGATGGTCCTCGTTGTCAAGCAGTAATAAGGAAGCAGCCTCCATGGGATCCTTGGTCTCCCCGGCCTCCAGAAGTTTCCTCACGGCCCTGTTGGGAGGCTTCAGCGGACCGTACCACCGGTCCGTCACAGCCTGCAACCAGGCCACCGATTTGTCCCGGTGGCACTGTTCGCAGGCCCCCTCCAGACCCAGGCTGGCATCGAATGCTGGCCGGGGAATGGAAACGGTGTGATCCGATCGGGAAAACCTGAGGTGGGTGCCGATGCCCCGGTGCTGGAAATAGGGCATGTGACACGAAGTGCACAGACTCCCCGGTGAATCCTCGGGGTGACGGGAATGACGGTCGGGGAATTCGGCTTTGCTGGGATGACAATCCACGCACTGACCGTTGTCGAATCTCCCTACCAGGGGCCGGCCGTTGACGTCCCGGTACGTGAGACTATGGGGGTCGTGGCAGTCCACACAGGTCATGGAACCGTTCAGATAACAGTCGCTGTACCGGTGATTCTGCTGATAGGCAAACGACCGGATCCTCCCGTCCTCCAGGAAGGGTTCACTGCCCAGAATCGGAAGCTTGAGGGAATAATAAGCCTCCAGATCTTTTCCGGGAAGATACCCGGGCTGTAGCCTATCCTTTGTGGCGTGGCATGCGAAGCAAACATTCAGCGATTCGTCCTTAGGTAGTAGCGAAAGGGAGGGCAGGCCCATATCGGGCCATTCCACCGGGTCGCCGGAGTTGACGAACTCCACGTGTTTTCTCCCCGGCCCGTGACACGATTCGCAATTGATTCTGAGACTGGTATACCGGGTGTCAAACCGCCGGGTGGGGGGTTCATACCGGACCGTAAGCTGGCTTCCGTGGCAGTTCTGGCAGTTGGAAAACCGGCTGTGATCACCCAGAATCCGGTTCGGGGGCCAGTTCTTGAGATCGTGTAGCGAAACGGTATCGGTCACCGGCACCCAGACATCTCCCTCATCAAGCTGGACAAACCAGATGTTCTCATCGCGAATAAAATCGAAGGGGAGAAACCTCAGCGTGCCATCGGGGAAGAGGGAAAAATAGCTCTGGGTCCCTCCCCCTGCCATGGCTCCCCCACCTACCACGGCATCCACGGGGAATACCTTTTCGGCGGAGCCCTCCTGCTTCACGACAAAACGGTAGCCACCCTGGGCATCCATCTGGGGAATCACCACCGCATCTTTGAAAACAAGGGGGTTCCCGTTGAATTTCCCGAGAATGGCCACGTCCCGGGGCGAACCTCCCGCCCTTCCATGGGTGGAACTCTCCCACGCACGGTACTGTTCACGGTGACATTCGCCACACTCCTCGGCCCCTACAAAATCGTCGAGGGTAATTCCCGGCTCGCCAGCGGAACCCCTGGACACAATTCGATCAAGGACCAGAACCGCAAGGAGACCAGCCAGAAAAAGCATGACAATGACCCGTCGGGCACGTGATGAGTCATTCCTCATCTGTCACCGGCTTCCCTGTCATGCTGAGCTTGTCGAAGCATGACGGACATTGTGATTGGGTCACCCTTCCTCAAGCTCAAGGTGACACCGTGTTTGAGGTATTCTCTCTGGACCATGGAGCTCCTTCACAATTGCACAAGTCTCTTAAGTGGGTGATCACCCACCCGATTTCAGATCGGTCCAACGTCTGCCCGAAGGGGGGCATGAGAGGACTCTTGCCCAGGATGGCGGCTCCGGAATAGATACCGTCGAAGAGGGTGTCGTCTCCCCTCTGAGATAGCAACACAGGGTCGGACAGCACCGCAGGTGCCACTGAAAGAAACTCCCTGTTGAACCCCTTGCCGTCTCCACGGATACCGTGGCAACTGGCACAGTACAGGCCGTAGATGTCTTCTCCGTCCCCAGCGTCAGGAGGAAGGTGGAGGGGATAATCCACCAGGGAGAGATAATTCACGGGGCTCTCCTGTCCAGTCTCATCCAGGAGAAAACGGGTCAAAAGCTCAAGATTCTTCTCTGGCATCACAGTCTTGGGCATCACCGTGCCGGGTATCACGCCCTGGGGATCGGAGATCACCCGATAGACAAACTGGGGTTGAAGTCTGGAAGGTATATTGGAGAGACTGGGGCCGATCCTTCCTCCCCTGTCTCCCAGGCGGTGGCACCCCAGGCACGACAACTTCTCCTCAATCAGACGCCTCGCTTTCCGTCTCTCGTAGGGATACAAGGGCCGGTCCGTTAATGGCGGGGAGAGGTCCGGCTGCGGATCTTTCCGGGTGGACAGATAGGCTGCCATCACCTCCACCTCCCGGTCCGTGAGGGAAAAATCGGGCATCCGGCTCCCTGATCCGGGAATGAATCCGAAGGGCCGTACCGGCCGGGGCGCTTTCAGGTATGTCCTCAGCCACTGCGGTGAAACCCGGTTCCCCTCCCCGGACAGATCGGGAGCGGTGTGCTTTCTCCAGGGATGAAGTGAGGGGTGCCGGTGGCAGGCAAGACAGTTCTGAGACAGAAAGATTTTCTGGCCCAGGTTATGATCCACATGGGGAAATGTGCCTCTGGCTTCGTCGAAGGCCTTCTGGAGCCGGCCGCCCTGGCGCCGGCCCAGGCTGGACAGGTACTCCACAACGGTCACCAGCATCTCTGCCGATCCCGGGGTCATTCCCTCATATTCATCCTTCCCCCCAGAGGAATGAAAAAAGGACGCGGGCATGGGAGTATCCTCTCCATCAAACCGGGCCGGATCCACCAGATACTGTTTCAACCAGGGGGTCTTCAACCGGTACCCTGTGGTGGATAAATCCACCGCTTTGGGTGTCCCTTCCCCGAAAAGGGTATGACAGGTGGTGCATTCCAATGCTTTGAGAATCCTGTTGCCTTCCAGCGCCAGCCCCTGTGGCGAGAGGGTGGGTCCAGGCGGGTCACTCACCCCGGGAGGGGATGTTCCCCTCCCAGGAGGTACGGCGAGCTGCCTCGCAAGGAAAAGGGTCAGGGCCAGGGCCTCCTTCGGACTGAAACGAAAATCGGGCATCCGCGACAGGCCAATATGCCGCCGGACGGTAACGGGGTGTTGCAGGTACTCAAAGAGATAGCCCTCTTGATACCGAAGCCCCGCATGGCTCAGGTCCGGTGCTTTGTGGGTCACGTTGCTGGACGCCTCCACACCCGGGTGACAGCCCGAACATCCCAGGTCAGCCAGGAGGGAATCGGCGGTGACCTGCCGGCTTTCCTCTGCCGGGAGCACGCCGGAGGGTTTCTGGGCGAACGTGAGGCCAAGGACCCCCGCAAGCAACGGGATCAGAAGAAACGTCGATTCAGTTTTCCCGGATCTGCTGTTGCCAGGTGTCATCCCGCAATTCGCTGCGGTGGGTGGAATGAAGAAGGATGTAATCCCGGAACCCGAAAAGATCAGCGAACACAAAATGGACCCCACCCTGGAGATCATTATAGTACCATACTTCGTAAGGCTTGGTCATGGGCCCGCTGTCGTGTCGTTCGTATTCATCCGGAGGTCCGTACACGATGTATACCCGGCCGCGATCGGTCTGCCATCCCTCCTTGTTCGCAGTACGAAACCGGGCGTTGGCGACCTCTACCCTCTGCATGAATTCCTCCTTGTACTCGTTCTCGAACGTTTTAGGGTCGGAATCGCGTTTTTTCCAGAATTCAAAAAGAAAGCGTCGCTTGGTCCCCGGGGAAATCAGGTCCTCATACAGGGCAGTCTCGGTATCCAGGGCCACATACCTTGCCAGGTCAAATTCCCGGTCAAGATCCTTTTCGTTCATTCCTGCGTAGCCGGAGGCCCACAGGATCGCTTCCTCCTGCCAGCGCCTGGGACCATAGACGTAGAATTCCTTTCTGGAGGTCACCCGGCTGTCCGAGGCTGGATCCACGACGGAAAACTCAAAAAGATACGATCCTGGATCCAGGGAGGACACGTCGATGGATCCCACTTCAACGCTCGATTCGTGCAATCGGGGTCTGGACCGCTCCTGGGACACCAGCTCGTTTCCCAGGGGATCGTACACCTTGGCTGTGGTATAGAATTTGAGTATGTCCGGAGAAACCAGGAAATTGTATGCCTCCACGTAGTAATCCAGGGAAGGAAGGTCGCCGCCATAAATCCGGCCCGGATTGGGCACCACCTCCAGAGTGTTCTTATAGAAAGAGGAAGGGGTTGTATCCGTGGCTTTCCCGATGGAAGAACACAGTTCCACATCGCTGAGCGCAATGTCCTCACCCATGAATGAGCGGAAGGGAAGGTCGTGAGTGTTCACATGTTTGCGGGAGGTATCATTGAGGTCGAAGGATTCCACAGTTAGGGTGTACGTCCCTTCTGGGACGGTCAGCCCGATGACGCCCACCACGGTGGTAACGGATTCGAGTTGGGTGCTGTCAGCAACCTGGTGGGGAATACTCCAGACCCGGTTCACGATCACCTCCTGGTCGCCAGGGGACGCTACGGCACCATGGAGAAGAAGACCTCCCTGGAGATGATCGTCCTCCTGTTCGTAGGTCAGGTCCGAAACATCGAAGGCATAGTAGATTTCCACATAGTTTTCCCCGTCACGGTATCGAAACTGGGCAACATCGGTATCGATGCGCAAGCCGTCGGTCTGAATCCCTGGAAGGGGAGACGGAGCCAAAGGGGACAAAAGCGTGATGACAACAACAGCGACAATCCTGAGGAGCAAGGGATCCATTCCTTACAGAATTAATGTAATGATTGTCCCTGGGTTTTTAAAGGCCATTATTGCTTGACAAGCTCACCGGGGATTCACTAAGATTCGAAAAATCTCCTGATGAAACAAGAAAACGTACCTGGGGGGAGATCGTAATGAATCAGAGACAAACCCCTTTCCTTCTTATCCTCGCTCTTTTTGCCAGTGGCTCCATTCTCACAGCGGGCGTAACGGGCAAGATTTCGGGAACGATTACTGACGCCTCCAGCGGCGAACCCCTGGTGGGGGTGAACGTGATGCTGGAGAACACTTCCCAGGGAGCGGCCACGGATCCCGATGGAAACTACACTATACTGAACGTGCGGGGGGGGAAGTACACCCTGGTGGCTACCATGATCGGCTACAAAAGGGTGGAAATCGTCAGCGTCACCGTCCTGGCCGACCGTACTACCTGGGTGGATCTAAAGATGGAGCAGACGGCCATTGAAGGTGAGGAAGTGATCATCACCGCGGTCCGGCCTCCCATTGTCCGGGATGAGACCGCCACCACCAACACCGTTCTGGCTGAAGAGATCGAAAACATGCCTGTAAACTCGTACGTGGAAGTACTCGATAACGTAGCGGGAGTTGTGGAGAATAACAACGGTGGCGGGGACGATGGCATTCACATCCGGGGGGGACGGTCCAACGAAATCGCCTACCTGGTAGACGGTTTCTTTGTGGAGGATGCGATCTACGGGGGTATGGGAACGGACGTAAGCCGGGCGGGCATTTCGGAGCTTTCCGTTATCACCGGTGCTTTCAATGCCGAATACGGGGAAGCCATGTCCGGAGTTGTGAACATTCTCACTAAAGAAGGGGGATCCGAATTCAGCGGCCACCTCCGTGCAACGACCGATCAAGCGGGATTGTATGAAGATCACGAACGGCCCCTGTCCGACTGGAATACCCAGCGGCTGGAAGGGTCCCTTGGAGGACCCGTTCCCTTGCCCTTTATTCCACCGAACGCTCTCACCTTTTTTGTATCAGGCGATCGGTCCACCAGCGAAACGTATCTGGGCAGAACCCGGCACAACCGGGCCGTTTTTACCGATTTGAACGACAACCGGGTGTATGAACCTTACGAACCCTTCAACGACGTGAACGGTAACGACCAGTGGGACCCGGGAGAGAATTTCACCGATTTGAACGGAAATGGAGATTACGATGACACGTATGAAACCATCCTGAGCGATGAGTACGATCTCGACGGCGATGGTGACACCGAGGAACTTCTGGCATCGGGCCACATCCACAAGAACGCCACC
>JBHIAI010000143.1:0-3978 GCA_046861655.1 Fidelibacterota bacterium
AGGAAATCCACACGCCCAGTCCCACCGACGCCGCACCCATGGCCAGCACCCCCAGATAGGAAATAGCGATCGGCATGACGTCGGGTTTCCCAAACAGGATGATGATCAAAGGATACACACAGGTCGCGAGGACCATAATCGCATAAAGAGCGTAGGCGGCGAGAAACTTGCCCACAACCACCTGGGTACCTTTCACCGGGGACGTTAGAAGGAGTTCCATGGTACCGGACCGCTTGTCTTCGGAGAAGCTTCGCATCGTGATCATGGGAACCACAAACAGGGTGATAACGCTGATGTTCGAAAACAGAGGCCGGATAATCATTCCGTTCACGTTTACCGGGGGAGGAGCCTGACGGAGGCGGGCGGCCTGCCACTGGAGGTTTACGGTATACTGGAGAAAAGACGAGGTAAGTAGATAGAAGAATACCCCAGTAATGACCAGGAAAAGACCGATAACCACGTAGGCGATGGGCGATGAAAAATATGCCCTGAAATCCCTGTTGAATAGGGTCAGCACGTTTCTCATTGCGTCACCTCCTCGTCCTGAGCTTGCCCCGGGCTCATCAAACTGACGAATACATCCTCCAGTGTGGCTTCCTCTACCTTCATTTCCAGAAGGCTCCACCCCTTTTCGGAGATAACCTGGGACACCGATTTCCTCACGGGAAACTCAAAATCACATTCCAGGGTAAGGGTACAGGATCCGTCGGAGACCCGGGACGACACAACCTCCTTTATCCCCTGTATCCGGGAAACGGCATCCGAAATCTTGTTGGCAGGCCCCTCTACCACTACCGTCAACTTTTCAGTTCCCCGCATGGACCGGGTCAGTCCCTCCGGAGTATCCTGGGCGATCATCCTGCCCTTATTGATGATTACTACTCGACCACAGGTCATACTCACCTCGGGCAGGATGTGGGTGGAGAGAATAATGGTATGCTCCCCGGCAAGAGACTTGATCAGTTCCCTCACCTCCCGGATCTGAATGGGGTCTAACCCCAGGGTCGGCTCGTCAAGTATGAGTACTTCAGGGTCGTGGATCAGTGCCTGGGCCAATCCGACCCGCTGCCGGTACCCTTTGGAAAGGGTTTTGATCATCTTTTCTCTTACATCGAGAATATCCACTTTCTCGCACACCTGTCGGGTTCGGTCCCCGACCTGCCCGCTAGGGATTTGTTTCAGCCTGGCACAGAACACCAGGTACTCGTTCACAGTCATATCCATGTATAGGGGAGGCAATTCCGGCAAGTATCCAATGCGACGCTTCACCTCCAGGGGATGTTCCTCCACGTCAAATCCGGCCACTTTGACGGTCCCTTCTCCAGGGGGAATATACCCAGTGATGATCCTCATGGTTGTGGTTTTCCCAGCACCGTTGGGACCCAGAAAACCGAGGATTTCCCCCTTCTCCACTGTGAAGGAAATGTGATCCACGGCCGTCAAGGTCCCGTACCGCTTGGTGAGATTGATGACTTCAATCATGATATCTTCTCCGTAGTTGCTCCGTTGGGTTCAGAGACGGGCCATTCCCGGCGGGATTCTTCAATGAATTCTTCCATTCGATTCAGATCAGCCAGGCACGCTTTTCTTCCGGGTTTCAGCCTGGCGAACTTGACCAGATCGGCCCGCTTCAGGAAACTGAGAAGATCATTCATCCCCGTCTCCTCTAGAGGAAACAACATTCTGGACTTTTCTATTTCCTCCGTCGTCATCTCCAGGGCCCGGACAAAGTACTGAGATTCGAGGAATTCCCTGACAACATGGGAAAGGTCTCCGTAGAACCGGCGGACGCTGCCGGATGCGCCGAGGTCAAGCCGTCGAAGTTCAGACATTTTGTCTTTAGCCATATCGTAGGGAGACGCCAAGGCGACGGTACCTCCCCCCTCACCTTTCACGAACGGAACCCGCTTTCTCCAGAGCCAGATCAAGAGACCCATCAAGAAAGCGATGGTGACGACGGAGGAGATAGACTGCAGAGGAATCCACACGGGAATGGGTACGGGAGGCTTGAGGTCTCTAAGCTGAGGGTTGGGATCGTCGATCACGGTAGCGACGGTGACCCGAAGAGAGTCTGTCTGTACAGAGTAGTCTATGGTATCCCCCCGGGATGTCAAGACATGGACCGGATAGGAGGGGAGGGTAAACGATCCCGTATCCCAGAAGGATACCTCGAAATCCACTCCCCATTCTTTACTGTCTTCCCCTTTTACCTCGGTCCGGTGTCCCACGGCCACAGAGGGATTTTTTACCGAAAGGTCCGGGAACCGGACTTTCCTGTTGCCGGCACCCTCCACCCGGACCTGAAAATGAAGCACGTCCCCGATCGTTGCCCGGGCTGTGTCGAGGGTGGCCGTTACGGTAAGAGGGTTCGCCCGGTCCGCCTCTTTCTGGTAGGATGCGGCCGTCACTATTCCCAGGCAGAGCAGGACTGCTACAGCCCCTCCCCACCCGCTCGGAAGGTCAAACGCCGCTCCCACGTTCATAGCGTCAGAAACGCTTTTCGCGCAGCTTGAAATACGCCATGAGCGGTTCCACATAGTCGCTGCCCACGGAAACAGGAATGAGATCGAACTTCATATTCTTGCAGGTCCGGGCGAAATCTGCCATTCTGTCTTTCATGGCTTCCTGGTATTCGTGTCTGGCCTGTGGGGACCGGGTGTCCAGCCAGAAAGTGTCCTGGGTTTCCGGGTCGTGGACTTTTACCAATCCAGTGTCAGGCAGTTCCACCTCCCGGGGATCATAGACCTGGATTCCCACAAGATCATGTTTTTGATTGGCCACTTTCAACGTTCGTTGAAAACCACTGTCCAGGAAATCGGAAATCAGGAATACGGTACTTCTTCGTTTCGCCACGCGCAGAAGGTAGCTCAGAGCCTCGTCTATGTTTGTCCCTTTTCCCGTGGGTTGGTGATAGAGCAATTCTCGTATCACTCTCAGGACATGCCGGGATCCCTTTTTCGGGGGAATAAACCGTTCAACAGTATCGGTGAAAATGAGGAGACCGACTTTATCGTTGTTCCTGATAGCGGAAAAGCCCAGAACGGCACCGATTTCAGCGGCCAATTCGGATTTGAACTCGTCCTGGGACCCGAAGTGTCCTGAACGGCTGGCATCGTAGACGATGAAGACGGTCAACTCCCGCTCTTCTTCAAAGACTTTCACGTAGGGGGCGTTGTAGCGGGCCGTGACATTCCAGTCGATGAGTCTTACATCGTCTCCCGGGGTATACTCCCGGACTTCGGAGAAGATCATTCCCCTACCTTTGAACACACTGTGGTATTCCCCGCCGAAGATATCGTTGACCAGGTGGCGGGTGCGGATTTCTATGCGGCGGACTTTATCAAAGATCTCTTTCGGGATCATCGTTTTAGGAGTGTAAGATTCGAACAGTATCCTGCACTCCTAGGGTACATCGATAGTCTCGAAAAGCCGTTGGATGATGTCTTCAGGCGACACGTCTTCCGCCTCTGCTTCATAGGTAGGGATAATCCGGTGTCGGAGGATATCTTCCCCCACATATCTCACATCCTCCGGAATGACGTAGCCGCGACCTTCGAGAAAGGCTCTGGACCGGGAGGCAACCACCAGGTAGATGGATGCTCGGGGAGAGGCACCGTAGGCAATCAGATTCGAGATTTCGCCCAGGTTGAACTGTTCCGGATTACGGGTGGCGAGCACCAGATCAATGATGTAGTTCTCGATTTTCTCATCCACGTAGATGGAATTGGTGATGGAACGCGCCTTTCGGATGACCTCCGGAGACACCGCCGGTTTGAGCTGCATGACCCCATCGGTGGATGCCATTCTCCTCAAGATTTTCAGTTCCTCGTCCCTGGAAGGATAATCCACCTTTAACTTCATCAAGAACCGGTCCACCTGTGCCTCCGGCAGGGGGTAGGTCCCCTCCTGCTCGATGGGGTTCTGCGTAGCCAACACCAGAAAGGGGTCCTCCAGGGGAACAGTTTGTTCGCCGATCGT
>JBHIAI010000030.1:0-16937 GCA_046861655.1 Fidelibacterota bacterium
GCATGTAGAAGCACAAAAACCCCCACAAAGGAAAAAATGAAGACCCCCATACGCAGGTCTACCCACGAGACTACCGCCACGATGCTTCCACCGTAGATCACGAGATGAACCCCGAATGCCAGAATGTTGGCCCTCAAGATTTTCGTGGGATCATCTAAGAGGTAATGTCGCATAACCACGAAGGTCACTCCATGCACCCCCGTGGGTATGGCCGCCCCCAAAACTAAGGACACGAGCATGCTGCCTTCCGTCATTTTCTTAGAACGATCCTCGCCATCTCGTACAGGCCAACAGCCAGGCCAGCCGCAGTTCCCACCAGTAGAATCCATGGCTCAGTTCCCAGCCAGCGATCTAGCAAATACCCGGCCAGGCCCAGGCCAAGGATCGCGCCTATCAGGACATAAGAGGCAGTCAGGTAGGGACCCGAATCCCGCAGCATCCTGGAAAAAATCTGGAAAACACGGCTCATGAATTCCTGTTTATCTCGCCCGTATGCCACCTATCTAGCCGGTCACCGGGTTATGGCCACCCGGGGATTTCCCATTCTTCCCGGTCCCTGGAGCGGGCAGGACTCTCATCGGAAGCAGAGGCAAGATCGCACCGTCCCTCGAATTGGGCTCCCTCTTCAATGACCAGCTGACGGTATACGATATCCCCCTTCACCGCCGATCCACTCCGGAGTACCACTCTCCCCGTTGTGGTGAGGTTTCCTTCAACCGTTCCTCCCACGTACGCGTGGGACGCGTTGACATCTCCCTTGATGAAGGCCGACCTGGTGATCCTCACAGGCCCGTCTGTCCTCAGGTTGCCGTAGATTTTTCCGGCCACGATGGCCCCCCCTTTCAAAACCACATCACCCCGCACAACCGCCTCCTCACCAATCATGGTCTCAACATGTTTGAGACTGTCCTTGGCCACGGGATCCACCCTCACTTTTTCGACCGGTACTGAACGATGAATAGGCCGGGATCCACAGGTTCATCCCCCTTCCAGATTTCGAAATGGAGATGGGGCCCTGTGGTGTGGCCCGTCTCGCCCACCAGGGCAATGAGCTGCCCCCTCTCCACCGTCTGCCGCTCCTGGACCAGGTTTCTCTGGTTATGTCCGTACAGGGAAAAGAAATCATCCCCGTGATAGATGACAATGAGATTACCGTAAGGGAACGTCCATCCCGAAAACACGACCATGCCCGACGCTGCGGCATGGACCGCCGAACCCATCCTGGCCGCAACATCCAGACCAGGATGATCGTCTCCGATCCCGGTACCAGGCCGGTGGAAATCCTGGGCAACGAACCCCGCCACAGGCTGGCGGGAAGGAACATTGTCGAGATAGGAGACCGGGGTGAATCCAAGACTGTGGAGAGGAGAGGAGACTGAGACGCTGTCTTCCCTGACTCCCTCACCCCCAAACTCCAGATCGGTTTGCAGAAGATGACGGATATAGGCGTCCATTTCCTGGATTCGATCGAGATCCTTCACCAGTCTGGCTACCTTCATCCTCTCATCCATGAGCCCCTGGACCTGACCTTTTAGTCGACGGTAGTCCAGGGCCCGGGGAACCAGATACAGTCCAGATATCACCACCACTAAGGCGACCAGGAGTCCACCGGCCAGCCAGGTTCGAAGGGTACCTCTGCGGAGTTCGAAACTCCGGATGGTTTCACCGTCTTCGGACAGCCAGATGAGGGTCTGCTTCTTTCCGGCCATAGAAGGGATCCTAGGTTTCGATTTCCGACCACAGCTCAACCAGACGCTGGAGATCCTCGTCGGAATAATAAGCCACCTCTATCACCCCCCCATTACGCCGCACCCGGATGGTCACTCTCGTCCCCAGGATGCCGATGAGATCATTCTCAATCTTCCGGATATCCGCTGGCTTGGGAGTCCGTAATCTTGCCGGTCCTTTTCCCGTTTGTTTGGGGGACGATGTCCACTCGTTTACCAGTCGTTCCGTGTCCCGGACCGACAATCCCTGATCCACGATTTTCCTCCACAATCTCTTCACATCCCCCTGCTTTTTCAGTCCGAGAAGGGCCCGGGCGTGACCGGGGGTGATTCTGTCCTGTCTCAGGCTCTCCTTGATTTCTCCGGGGAGTCTGAGGAGACGGAGCGTATTGGACACGGCGACCCGGCTTTTCCCCACCGCTTTGGCGATTTCCGCCTGGGTCAGGCCGTATTCAGAGGTAAGGGTGGCATACGCCCGGGCTTCATCCAACACGTTAAGATCCTCCCTCTGGAGATTCTCAACCAGGGCGTATTCCATCATTTCCACGTCGTCATCCACCTGAATCACATGAGCCGGAATCTCCGTGAGGCCCAGGGACCGGGCTGCCCGCCATCGTCTTTCCCCCACGATCAGTTCGTACCGATCGTCCTTGGCCCGGACGGTTACCGGCTGGATCATTCCCCTTTCCCTGATAGAGGTGGCAAGTTCCTCAAGACTTTTCCTGGCTGCCTCCGACTCTAAATCCTGACGGGGCTGAAAAGGGTTGGGGGAAACCAACTCCAGGGGGATGTACAGAACACCCTCCGGTGTGACCGTTTCATCGGTGGTTTCCCGTATGAGAGCGCTAAGGCCCCTACCGAGTCGCTTTGCCGTCACGGGTCAGGATTTCCTCTACCAGGGCCAGGTAGTCCTGGGCACCGGGTGAATTCGCTTCGTAAAGCAGGATGGGCTTTCCGAAACTGGGTGCTTCTCCCAGCCGGACATTCCGCCGGATGATGGTCTTGAAGGCATTCTCGCTGAAATAACTCCTTACCTCCTTCTCCACATGTTTGGACAGATTGAGTCGACTGTCATACATGGTGATGAGAACGCCCTCGATATCGAGCTTACTGTTCAGGTGCCTTTGAACCAGACGAATCGTCTGGAGTAATTGACTGAGCCCCTCCAGAGCATAGTACTCACACTGGATAGGGATCAGTACCGAATCGGCAAAGGCCAGGGCGTTGAGAGTCAACAAGCCCAATGACGGAGGACAATCCAATAGCACATATTCGTAATCGTCTGTAACCGATTTCAGGGCATCCCTTAAATGGTATTCCCGGGCAATCAAACCAACCAGCTCAATCTCCGCACCCACCAGATCGTGGGTGCTGGGAATGATATGAAGATGGGAAAGGGTGGTGGTGGAGATACTTTCCCTGACAGGTATCCCCTTAATAAGGATATCATACATATTCGATGGGCCAGGCTCCAGGATGTCCGCAAGACCCGTGGTGGCGTTGGACTGCGGATCCAGATCGACCAGAAGGGTCATCCTCTCCGAAACGGCCAGCCCGGCGGCAATATTGACCGCGGAGGTGGTTTTCCCCACCCCTCCTTTCTGATTCGCGAAGGCGATCACTCTTCCCATCGGTATCTGCCCCCTTCCCGGTCGCGCCAACTCATCCATCAACCACACAGTGCAAAGAGCATTTCCGTACCATGGTAAAAAGGTCGAAACCGCCTGATTCCCCGCCGTATCCTCAGGTATGTTACGTAATCTTTTCCTTCATTGGATTATGGCTTCCGTTCTCTCCGTGCCCTCTGTGGTCCTGTGGAGAATATCCGAGGTTCGATGAATTTAACGACCGGTGGAAGGAGAAACAAGGATATCTCCCCTGCCGGGTGCTCCGTTTCTCGACGAGAAAACCGTGAAATTCTGCTTGCGGTCTCACACCCTCTCGCCTAAATTGAATCGCCCCGTGATAGCTTCAAACCGCCATGCGTAGACCCGTTATCCTCATCACCGGTGCGAACGGCGAAGTGGGTCGTGGCCTCATCGTTTCCCTGGCCTCGGAGAACAGGGAGAAGATGGTGGGCCTGGATACCGACCCCATGGATGACGGAGTGAGCCAGCACCTGCTGGAAAGCATTCAGGGAAGCGTTCTGGACACCAACCTGCTGGAGCGCATTCAGGCCGAATACGAAATATCCGAAATCTACCACCTGGCCGCCGTCCTCAGTACCCGGGCGGAATTCTCGCCCCTGACGGCCCATGACGTGAATGTGGGAGGGACCCTGAACCTTCTCCGACTGGCCATGGACGAGGCGGCAAGCCAGGAGAGGACGGTGAAGTTTTTCTTCCCCAGCTCCATCGCCGTGTATGGATTGGGAGGATTGAAGAACAAGAATCGGATAGGAAGGATTACTGAGGATCAGTACCGAAACCCCGAAACCATGTATGGATGCAACAAACTCTACTGCGAAAGTCTCGGCATCTATTTTTCCCGCTTCTACAGGCGCCGGGCCGCCGGTACCCTGCCGGGAAAAATCGATTTTCGGTCCATCCGCTTCCCGGGACTCATCAGTGCCACCACGCTCCCTTCGGGTGGAACCAGCGACTTTGGTCCCGAAATGCTCCATGCCGCCGCCAGGAAGGAACCCTATTCCTGCTTTGTTCGTGAAGATACCACCATGCCTTTCATGACCATGACCGATGCCGTGGGAGCCATCCGGTCCTTGATGGCCGCCCCGGCGGATAGACTGACACGCCCGGTTTACCACGTCACCGCCTTCAGCCCCTCCGCCGGCGCCTTTCGAGACAAGATCATTTCCTACTTTCCCAATGCCAGGATCGATTTTGACATCAATGACAAACGGCAGTCCATCATCGACAGTTGGCCCGCGGACCTAAACGATGGGCATGCCCGCCGGGACTGGGGCTGGAAACCACAATACGATTTCGACCGGGCCTTTGAGCACTATCTCATTCCTGAGGTCCAAAAGCGCTACGACCTGAACCGTCCGTGAATCAACCCGGGAGGAACCAGTATGCAAACAATCGAGACCAGATTCGCCACTGAACTGGAGGAGATCAAGAAGGCCGGCCTGTTCAAAGGGGAACGAATCATCGATTCCCAGCAGAGCGCAGACATCGTGGTCAAAGGGAAAAAGGTCATCAATTTCTGTGCCAACAATTATCTGGGTCTGGCCAACAATCCGGCCCTTATCCAGGCCGCCAAGGACGGATTGGACCGATGGGGGTTCGGTCTCAGTTCCGTTCGGTTCATCTGCGGAACCCAGACCATTCACAAGATTCTCGAAGAGAAGATTGCCCGGTTCCTCCAGACAGACGATACCATCCTTTACACCTCGTGTTTCGATGCCAACGGAGGCCTGTTCGAAACCCTCCTGGGTCCGGAGGACGCCGTCATTTCCGACCAGCTGAACCACGCCTCCATCATCGACGGAATCCGGCTCAGCAAAGCCCAGCGTTTCCGCTACGCCCATGCGGACATGGATGAGCTTGAGGATATCCTGAAGAAAACCCAGTCCAACCGAACCCGGTTGATTGCCACGGACGGGGTGTTTTCTATGGACGGAGATGTGGCCAACCTGAAGGACATCTGTGACCTGGCCAGCCGGTATGAGGCCCTGGTTCTCGTAGATGATTCTCATGCCACCGGTTTCTTTGGCCCTTCGGGGCGCGGTTCCATAGAGCACTGCGGTGTCATGGGCAGGGTGGATATCATTACGTCCACTCTGGGCAAGGCACTGGGAGGAGCCAGCGGAGGCTTCGCGTCGGGAAAGCAGGAAATCGTGGACATACTGAGGCAGCGATCCCGGCCGTACCTGTTCAGCAACACCCTTGCCCCCCCTATCGTGGCGGCCAGCATTGCGTGTCTGGACATGCTATCTGATACCACGGTTCTCAGGGATACTCTCCTGGACAATACAGCCTATTTCAGGGAGAAGATGACGGAAGCCGGTTTTGACATCCGTCAGGGTATTCATCCCATCGTTCCCATCATGCTGGGGGATGCTCGCCTGGCCCAGGACATGGCAGCGGATCTTCTGAAAGAGAGAATCTACGTCACCGGTTTTTCCTATCCAGTGGTTCCCCGCGGGGAAGCTCGCATCCGTGTCCAGATCAGCGCCGCCCACAACCGGAAACACCTGGACCAGGCCATCGAGGCCTTCAAGACGGTGGGGCGGCAGCACGGGGTGGTCGCGTGATCCAGACCTGTGGGCAAGGGCGAACCGCCGGGCATGGTGAACTGCTTGTAGGGATTTTCGAAATGCGAAACGAGCAAGGAGTGAAAATCGTTGACATGCAAAAGGGGGTCAGGGTAAATTCGCCACCGCTTGCTTGACTTTACGTCTCCAGAGCGAACCTGATCGGTCACGTGTTTCAGAAAACAACCCCCCGACTCATCCTCATCGGCGTGGTGCTCCTGTGGGCGGTCTACGCCCTCTATCCTACCCTGAGGTACCAGACCCTTTCACCGGAACAGCGCGAATCCATGGCCCGCACGGGAGAACTGGAAGAACTGGAAGACACAATCATCCGCCAGGGCCTGGACCTCCAGGGCGGTATGCACATCGTCCTGGAGGTGGACATTCCCACCCTTGTGCAGAATGCCGCGTCCAACAAGGACGAGCTCTTCACTCATGTCCTGGAGGTGGCCAGGACCCGGGCTCTCGAAACCGATGAAGAATTCATCCAGGCCTTTGCCGCCGAAACCGAGGCCGCAGACCTAAGACTCAGGCGATACTTCCCTGACCTGGGCCCCGATAACGGCGCCGTCCTGGATCACCTGAGCAACGAAGCCACCGACGCTATCAACCGGGCCCTGGAAATCCTTCAAAACAGGGTGGATGAATTTGGTGTGTCCGAACCGACCATCCAGAAACAGGGAAACAGAAGGATCATCGTGGAACTGGCAGGCATCCAAGATCCCCAACGGGCCCGGGCTCTCCTGGAAAAAACGGCCCTGTTGGAATTTGTCCTGCTGAAAGATCCCGACATCACCCAGGACCTTCTCAATCAGGTAGACAGGATTCTGAAGGGAACCGGGGAGCTGGCGGAAGTCCTGGAACGATCCCTGGAGACCCAACCGGTACCGGGTGACACAGCCCTCGAGGCGGAACCAAGAATTGCCCAGGAACAGGAGGTTTCCCTCACGGAGCTTTTTGGAGAGGGCGCCCCGGAGGAACCATCGGTCCAGGACACGTCCAGAGTTGTGGTGGATCAGCAACTTTTCCAGGATCGCCCGTTCTCCTCCCTCCTGAGAAACCTGGGTGGAGACCTGGGAGTTCCGGAAAAGAACGTGTTCGCCGTTCGAAGAATCCTGGAAATGGACGATGTTCGATCCCTGCTGAGAACCACAGATTCTCGCCTGACGTGGGGCTCAGGTGAGGAATCCTGGACGACACCCGATGGCCAGCGGGAAAGGTTTATCCGGCTGTACCATCTGGAATCAGGATCGGGATTGACCGGCGGTGTGGTTACGGAGGCCAGGGAGGACCTGTACAATGGTCAACCCATCGTCCGGCTCTCTATGAACTCGGAAGGGGCCAAGACGTGGTCGCGACTCACCGGAGCCAACGTGGGGAAAAGAGTGGCCATCGTTCTGGACAAAAAGGTCCATATGGCTCCCGTTATCCGGACCAAGATCACCGATGGGAGGACCCAGGTGGAAGGCCTGGCCAACATGGCTGAAGCTAAAGACATCGCCATCGTACTGAGAGCTGGGGCCCTGCCGGCTCCCGTGAATATCATCGAAGAAAGGACTGTCGGTCCTTCTCTCGGCCATGATTCCATCCGCATGGGCACCCGGTCCATTCTCATCGGACTCGCCCTTGTGGTGGTATTCATGGTGGTGTACTACAAGCTGTCAGGCATAGTAGCCGATTTCGCCCTGATCTGGAACCTGCTTCTGGTTCTTGCCATCCTGGCCATGCTTAAGGCGACTCTCACCCTTCCGGGAATAGCCGGACTGATTCTAACCGTAGGAATGTCCGTAGACGCCAACGTGATCATTTTTGAACGAATTCGCGAAGAACTGGATAAAGGAAAAACAGTCAGGGCTGCCATCGACAGCGGCTATAAGCGGGCGTTCACCACCATTTTCGACGCCAACGCTACCACCTTTGCCACAGCCATCATCCTCTCATGGGTGGGAACGGGTCCCGTGAAGGGATTCGGGTACGTACTGGCCTGGGGAATTGTGATCAGTTTCTTCACCGCTGTATTCGTCACACGGACCATATTCAACCTCATGGCCTCCCGGGGCAGAGCGACGAGATTGAGCATATGAAGTTTCTTAAAGAGACCAACATAGATTTCCTGAGCATGCGCAGGTTTGGATTCGTGATATCGGGAACCCTGATTCTCGCCGGCATCGTTTCCCTCGTTCTCCAGGGTGGCCCACGGTTGGGCATCGATTTCGAAGGAGGGACCCTGGTACAGATCCGGTTTCAACACGAAGTTACCACGTTCCAGCTTAGAGATGCCCTTGAACCCCTGGGCTTGGGTAAGAGCGAAATCCAGATTCTGGGAGACCGCAGAGAAGCCATCGTCAGACTTCAGGAAAAGGGGGAAACGGAAACGCTGGTGAAAATCCTCAAGGATGCGTTTCTGACTGCCATGCCTGATGCATCTCCGGATTTCCGTCGGGTGGAAAGTGTCGGACCGAAGATTGGCGGTGAACTGAAAGGAAAGGCCCTCACCGCCATTCTGTCTGCCCTTCTGGTCATTATGATCTACATCGCCTTCCGGTTTCAGTTCAAATTTGCCGTGGGGGCCATCGCTGCCCTGGTCCACGACGTGCTCATAACCCTGGGCGTTTTCTCCATTATGGGGTACGAAATATCCCTGCCCATCATCGCAGCGTTCCTGACCATCGTGGGGTATTCCCTGAACGATACCATCGTGGTGTTCGACCGCGTCCGGGAAAACTTAAAGAGAATCAAGCAGGAACCCCATGACACCATCGTCAATAAGAGCATCAATGAATCCTTGTCCCGGACAGTTATTACCTCCCTTACCACGTTTGCCGTGGTGTTCACACTGTGGGCAGCCGGGGGAGAAGTCATCAAGTACTTCGCTTTTGCCATGATGGTTGGCGTGATCGTTGGGACCTATTCCTCCATCTTTATCGCCAGTCCTGCTGTCGTCCTCTGGGAACGACGCTTTGTGGCATCCCGGACGTAGGCCTTTCCTTCCTCCCGGGCTGATCCGGGTCATCCATCACCATGCGCCCTAAAGTCCTGATTCTGTATCTCCTCCTTATGGTCATCTGGAGTACCAGCTGGATGGCCATCAAGGTCAGTCTCAGAGGAACTCCACCGATCCTCGGGGTGGGCCTGAGGTTCGGACTTTCAGCCGCCATTCTGTGGATCGTTCTCCTCGCGAGAAGGGAAAAGCTGGTGATCTCCGGGCCCGCTGTCCAGGTGTACGCAGGATTCGGACTCCTGAACTTTGCCTTATCCTATTCCCTCACCTACTGGGGCACACAGTTCATCTATTCGGGGCTGACGGCTGTCCTGTGGGCCACACTGCCTATTTTTGTGGCTTTTCTGGCTCACTTCATGCTTCCCAACGATCCGATGACCTGGAGAAAATCTGTGGGTGTGGGGTCGGGGTTGTTGGGAACCTTCCTGATCTTTTCCCCGGGAAACGCTCTACCGCCGGACTTCAGAATGATCGGTGTGGGGGCCGTTCTCCTGGCCGTAATCGTTGCCGCCTGGCCCAACGTCCTGTACAAGAAACATCGAAGAATCCTTCCACCTCTTCATCTGAACGTGGTGGCCCAGTCCTTGGCCGCGGCGATCCTTCTTCCCCTGTCATTCCTTCTTGAAGAACCGGGGGAGATGGTGTGGGATCTGGTGAATCTGGGCGTTCTGGCTTACCTCACCATTTTTGCCACCATCATCACCTGGTCCATCTATCTGTGGTTGTTTTCCTACCTGAGCGTCACCCAGATCTCAGCCATCGCTCTGGTTCCCCCGGTGATCGCCTCCCTTCTTGGATGGGTGTTTCTCGGGGAAGTGTTTACCCCCACCATGATGCTGGGCTCCGTGTTCGTTCTTGCCGGGATTTTCATGATCCACGCTCAAAGGATAGGGGCAAAACGGGCCGCTTCCCGGTGAAGGAAAAGCCGGCGGTCAGGTGGCAGGGGCAGCTGGCCCCGCCAAAGCGGGATCTCCGCTCCGCTCCAACAGGTGGCAGAAGGTTGTATCCCACATCCTGAAACGCATTACGCATTCCGAATCACCCATTGCGAACTACGGATTACCCAGCATACTCACCTTTGAGTTCCTGGAAGAACTCGTAAGCTGCTTCATACGTGTTCTCGATGTCGCCATCCAGAATGGCGTCTTCAATCCTTTTCTTGATCTCACCCACAAGAGGCCCTGGGGGGATGCCACACTCCTTCATGATCTGATCGCCCCTCACCGGCGACTGGAACGCCCTCAGCTTATCTCTCTGTTTTACATCCTGCATCATTTTTTCCACCCGGTCAAAATTGCCCATGTACCTTCTTACGATCCCGGGATTCCTGGATGTGATGTCCGCCCGGCACAGCATCATGAGATCATCAACGTCATCCACTGCCGCCACCATGAGCCTCCTGATCGCACTGTCCGTGACGCCCTCCATGGCCAGGGCGATGGGCCTTAGGTGCAGGAAGGTCAATTTCTGAAGATACTCCTTGGTTTTGTTGGACAGCTTCATTCTCCTGGCGACCTTTTCCAGCATCCTGCTTCCCACAGCGTCATGCCCGTGAAAGGTCCAACCCTTCTCCCGGTCCAATCTTCGCGTCACCGGCTTTCCGATATCATGGACCAGAGCGGCCAAACGAAGGTCCGGGGAATCCGTAAACTGGGCAATGTTGTCTACCACTTGGAGGGTGTGAGCGAAGATATCCTTGTGGTGCCATTCCGTGGGTTGTTCCAGACCGGCCATGGCACCAATCTCGGGAAAAACGATGTCCAAAAGTCCCGTCTTCTTCAACAGGTTGAAGCCCACGGAAGGCCGCGGAGTCATCAGGATTCGGTATACCTCTGCGGTGATACGCTCTGCCGAAACGATTCCAATCCTGGAGGCCTGACGTTTCATGCTTCCCATGACCTCCGGGAGAATGCGAAACGCCAGCTGGGCGGCGAATCGCACACCCCTCATCATGCGAAGGGGATCATCGGAAAACGTGGTATCGGGATCCAGGGGTGTCCGGATGACCCTTGCCTCAAGATCCTTCATGCCGCCATGGGGATCGAACAGCTCCCCCTCGTTCTCGCCGGTGAGAGATACGGCCATGGAGTTTATGGTGAAATCCCTCCGGGCAAGATCTTCATCAAGAGTGGCCATGACCACCGCAGGCTTCCTGGAATCCGGATCGTAGGTTTCTGACCGGGCGGAGGCCACCTCCACATGTCGTCCGTCCAGGGGGATCTGGGCCGTTCCGAACGCTTCAAAAGGAACCACTTTCTTCAACCCCATTTTCCTGGCGAGGCCCCGGGCGAAGGAAATACCGTCGCCCACCACCATCAGGTCGATATCGGTGAGGGGACGACCCATGAAGAGGTCCCGGACATACCCCCCCACCACGTACACCTGAACTTTTTTTTCTTCTCCGAGGATTCCTGCGTTCTTGAGAATCTCGTACCGGTCCCCGTCCGTCTTGAGAAGTGGCTTGATGTTTCCCATGGCACCACAATTTACAAAAAGTTGAATGAATTATCCCTGGAGGATCCCACACATAGGGAGCGATTATCCTTGATGGTGGAACGCGGCGTGTCTACTTTAATCGATATGCTATACAAAACGGGTTTCGGTTTTCTCGCATTTTTGATGTCCTCCCTCACGGCCCAGTTTGGCTCCGTTGAGGTTTCCCTCGACGTTCAAAGACTCAAGGAGGGAGACCGCAGGATTACCCAGGAAATACCCCGGCAACTCCAGCTTTTCTTCTCGGGTACGCCCTGGGATGAAGAATACAGCGACCTTCAGATTCCCGTCTTCATCCAGATGGTCTTTGAGAGCGTATCAGAAAAAGGTGGGGAACGGGTATATTCCGCCCAGTGCCTATTCTCCAACCGTCTTGACCAGAGATACCTCGCCAGGGTAATCCAGTTTCCCTATTCCAGCGGTCAGGGTATCCTTTACTCCCCCGTCATCTTTGAACCCCTGGCCAGTGCCATGGAGTTCTACGCCCTGATCCTTCTGGCCGGCGAGGCGGACACCTACGAGCCGTTGGGAGGCACGCGGTTCTACGAACGAACCCGGGAGCTGGCCCTGCGGGGGGTCCAGTCCCTGTATCCCCGGGGATGGAGCGACAGGGCCGAACTTGTGGATCAGCTGGTCAAGAACCGGGGGCTCCGGCTGGCTAAGTTCTATTTCTATGAGGTCCAGGCCCTGATTCAAGACGGGGAAATCGGGCTGGCCGAAGAGTCCCTGGACAGGATGGTGGACCACCTGAGTCAGGCCCTCACCACGCTACCGCGGGAGCACTACACCATGATTTTCCTGGATGCCCACGCCAAGGAACTGTCCCTGCTTCCTCTGTCGGTAAGAAACAGGGAAAAAACTCTGTCCAGACTGATTCGACTGGATCCCGACCGCAAGGAGATCTACGAAACTGGCTTAATGGCCAAATCTGAGTAGAATCTCTTCCCCAACAGATAATAATCCACCACAACACTCCTCCTGTACAGAACGGGAAGAATGTCCCTGTCTTTCACCTTCCTGATGGCCCGTGTCTTGCGCCGTTTCCGGATAACAGTACCCGGGTGAGTGAGAATCCAAAAGACGGATTTCAGGATGGCCCAGATGTGGGCCGGGTCTCCCAGAAAGGCGGCATAGACAACGGTGACACCCTCCAAGGCCAGACGGATGGGAAACAGATTTCTTTCTGGGAGAATCCATGGGAAGGGTCACGGCGTTTCTATGGTAGACCACGGACCGGGGGGCCACGAATACCCGGTAACCCATGAGCTGGAGACGCCACTGCAAATCGATTTCCTCCTGATGGGCGAAAAAGTCTTCATCGAATCCACCGGCATCCAAAAACAGGGATCTGGGAACCAGAAAGGCCGTACCGGAAGCCCAGAAGATCCGGTCCTCGTCGTCATACTGACCCTTATCCACCTCAAGAGTGAGGAACAACCTTCCCCGGGCGAACGGGTAGCACAACAGGTCCATCGCCCCTCCTGAGCCCCCGGCAAAATCGAAGCGATCCCGTTCAAAATAATTCAGGATTTTGGGCTGAACCGCCCCTACGGTGGAATCGGACTGCAGCGTCAGCACCAGCCAATCGATCCAGTCACGGCGATGAACGGTATCGTTGTTCAGGAACAAAAGATAGGTGCCCCGGGCCTCCTGTGCACCCCGGTTGCATCCCCCGGCGTAGCCAAGGTTCTTCTCGCACGGCACTACCCTGACTTTCGGATGGTGTGCCCGCACCCAACGGGCACTGCCATCCGTGGAGGCGTTATCCACCACGATGACTTCGAGAGGGGAGTAGGAGCAGGCCTGAAGGGAATCGAGACATTCCGACAGGATGTCGATGCCGTTATGGTGGGGAATGACGACGGAGACCAGTTCCGCCCGGCGCTTGGGGCCAGAGGAATCCCTACTGGAATGGCCCTTCGTCACTCAGTTTCGCCCTGTAATCCTCGAGAAGACGGATAAGCCCCGAGTCGTTTGGGAATCTCTGCTGCCATCGCTCCAGGAGGTCAATGGCCTGGTCCCAGTGACCTCCGTCCTCATAAACCCTGAGAAGAGATGCCACGATCTCGGGACGCCGGGAGGCGTGAAGGTCCCGAAGAATGTCCATTGCCTTTTCAACTTCACCCGAACCGTGGTACAATTGCCCCATCCTGAAGACCATCTCCTCATTGGCCACAGGAACGACATCCGTTGGCATGAGGGTGTCGCTGAGTTCCAGAACGTCCAGCACCTGCTGCCGGGCTTTCTCCCTGTCGTCCTCGGTGGCAGACAAATCATTCATACGCTCCCGGTAGGACCGGAATTCGTTCCCGGCCACCTGAAGAAAAGCGGACCGGTAATTCTGCAACAGCTTGAGAATGTTTGGATTGTAATACACATCCCGCCTTTGAAGGTTTCGATACTTGTAACCGGGTTGGTACTCCCGGCTCCACCCTTCCTCTCCGATGACCGTGGTCATGTTCTCCTTGAGACGGTCATAGTCAATTCCGGGAACCCCGGCAGCCGATACTCTGTGGGACTTCAGTCTGAAGGCGAGGCCCTCCATCTGAAGAAACGGATCCAGCCCAATCCTGTTCTTGGGAGAAACGGTAACGGCAAAGTAGATGGGATACCGCCACTTGCTCTCGTTTACGATGTGAATGATCATGAGATCCTGTATCCGGATTCCCTGCCCCATGGTCGGTTTTACCTTCCAGGCAATCCTGCCCTCATCGTTTTCCGGATCGTTCGCGACCGGTATGGACACCGGCGTTTCTTTCCACAGGCTCAGCTGCAGATAGAGATCCTCGCCGGTAGCGGGATTGATCGCGATGGGCGTCCTTCCCCTGATTTGATCGTCAGTCAGGGTCACGAATCGCTCACCAGGGGGTCGGGATTCCTTCAACTGGCGGATGTACCACTCGGTGTTCAGCAAACTGAGATTCGCCACGGTGACATCTGTCCGCACCCCTTCTACCTCCTGAAGGTACCAGAGAGGAAAGGTATCATTGTCCCCGTTGGTGAAGATGATGGCGTTGGGCTCGCATGTCTGGAGAATGTTGTAAGAGTAATCCCAGGCCACATAATTCCCCGATCGGTCGTGGGAATGATAGTTCTTGCTCACCATGACACCCGGCACCAGAACAAAGAAGAACACAAGAATCCCCGCGGTCACAGGAACCCGAAGGGGTTTCTTCTTGATTCTTTTCAGGACAGTCTCCAGTACCGCGGCTAAACCGAGTCCGATCCAGATGGAAAATGCCAGAAAACTTCCCACGTAGGAATAGTCCCGCTCCCGGGGCTGAAACTTGTCCTGATTCAAGTATAGAATGATGGCCAATCCGGTCAGGAAGAACAGGGTAAGAACAGAGAATCCGTGGGCCCGGTCTTTCCGGAATTGATAGACCATGCCCCCCAGGCCCAGAATCAGGGGCAGCGGAAGGTAGAATTGGAACCAGTCAACTCCGTCTTCGTCTCTCTGCTCCAGAGCTCCAAATGGTGAAATCCACCACTTTTCCCCAACCGGACCCCTGCCGGCGAACTGCCACAGAAAGTACCGGATGTACATCCGGACAATCTGGTAATTCCACAGAAAATCCACCTGCCTGCCGAAGTCGTGAAACATGTAGTTTAGACTCTGGGCGGTGGTGAAGTCCCTGCCCCTGGGTGGTCTTCCCACAACCTCCACCTTGTGAGCAAAGCTGCCCACCCGGTCCTTGATATACTCCCTGGGCAAGATGGAAACGGTCCCGTACTGCTCTCTCTCCAGGTATTTCATTCTGGCCTGACCGGATAAAGAGCATAGCATACGTGGAGTAACCCACCACCACCAGCACCAGGCAGGACAGCACGGTGGACCAAAGCCTTCTCTTGCGGATGATGGCCAGTATGGTGAATCCAAACAATGCCGCCACCAGGAAAACGACACCAATTACGCCCACCAGACTCGCCAGTCTGGGGAATCCCTTGATGACTCCGAGATACACAACCAGAAAGCTCACCGCCACAACTCCCGTCATGGCGAAGAATGAGGGCCAGGAGAACTTGCGCTTCCTGAAATAGATGATCAGTCCCATGAACGGAAGAGCCAGGAGATTCAGAAGATGCACTCCGGAGGCCAGACCCAGAACGTAGCTGATGACGAGGAAATACCGCTCATTTCCCGCTTCGTCGGATCTTTCTGACCACTGGAGAATCAGCCACACAACCAGAGCAGTGAACAGGGTGCTCATGGCGTACACTTCCGCCTCCACCGCGTTGAACCAGTGGCTGTCTGTAAAAGCAAACGACAGCGAACCCACCAGGGCGGATCCGAAGACCACCCAGCGATCCTCCCGGGTTCGTACAGGTCCCCGCCATTGAGTGACAAACTGCACGATGATGAGAAAAAGAAGCGTGACCGCCAGGGCACTGACCAGGGGTGATATGAGGTTCACCCGAAAAGCGATATCCTTACCGAAGGGAAGTATGGAGAAGATTCTGCCTATGATGAGGTAGAGAGGACTCCCAGGGGGATGGGGAACGCCCAGGATATGCGAGGTGGCAATGAATTCCCCGCAATCCCAGTAGGAGACTGTGGGGGCCATGGTGGCAAAATAGACCCCGTAGCTTGCCAGAAACACAAAACCGGCCAATAACCGGCGGGCCTTATCGGTCGTCACGGCGTTGACCGCGTCGAATCCGGTTCGGAGGACTTATCCTTTTTCTTCCCCGCCTTTTTCTCCCCACCCGGCTTAGAGGAGGTCTGGGTGTGATGGGCTTCCTCCGACGGCTCCCGATGGGCTTTCTCCTGCTGAGCCTCCTTCTCCGCTTTCCTGGACTCCTCCACGTAGTTCAGTTTCAGGTTCGAAATGCTGGAATCCAGGAATTTTCCCTCCCATTCAGACAGATTGCCCTTCATCCTCGACTTCAACATGTCCAGAATATCGATGTAGAATTCTGCTTCCTCAAGATTCCGCTCTGCTTTGTCGGTGAGAGGATTCTTCATCTTCCCGAGGGCCACCCAGGCACTCTGGGTGTAGGTTGAGACCAGGTGAAGGTAGAGCTGTTCTTCTTTTGTGGGCTGTTCTTCAGACATTTGACGTTCCCTCTGGGTTGGATTTCATGAACGGGCGGCCGGTGTTGAGCCTACGTAAACCAGCGAACTGGAGGTGCGTGTGTCGGACAGGGAACTCAAGTAGGACTTCAACCCGACCCACAGACCCCTCATGAGATTGCCGTCGGCTTTTTTTTCGCTCAGGATGGAGACATAGAACGAATCAAAGGGAAGGGACCTGAGGTCCACCACGGACAGACCGCACCTCTCCAACAGGGCCACCATGGAGGAATGGTGGAAATGGTAAAGGTGCCGCGGTACGTCATAGGCAGCCCACAGGTTCCGGTAATGCCGGGCATCATACGATTCGTAATTGGGGGCGGCGATGATCACCCGTCCATCTTTCCGGAGACGATCGGAGACGGCCCTGAGATACCGGTTTACGTCATGCACATGCTCCAGGGCGTGCCAGAAGGTCACCAGATC
>JBHIAI010000144.1:0-3935 GCA_046861655.1 Fidelibacterota bacterium
CAGTAATCACCGTGGACTGACTCTCACCTCTTATGCCTTCAACACCTATTCGGCTGCAACGGGCCCCGAGTTCGCGGCAGGGCACGCCCATGCCGACGGAGACGCTCACGATGACACGGGAGACGAACATGTTCATTCGGATGGGGAAGAGCTGATAGGTCCGCAATTTGGCATTGAGTTCTTCCAGATCGGTGCAGAGGCTAGCGGGATCTTGGGTCGCCGGTTTCGGTACGTGGCCGGATTGGTAAACGGGGGCGTGGGCGAAGAAAGCAATGCCGCCAAGGACGGCTATTTTCGCCTGGCCTACAAGCTGGGAGGCATGGGATACGATGGATCAGGGGGAGCGGCCGCGACGAGCAAGAACTGGGTGGATAATTCGGTGGCGGTGGGACTGTTCGGGTACCGGGGGTTTGCGTTCAATGACGAAACCTCCCTGCATACCGACCTGGAAATCCAAAGACTGGGTCTCGATGTCAACGGATTTTGGGGTAACCTGAACCTCTACGGTGGATTCCTCCGGAGTACCGATGAGGTGCTGAAACCCCACCAGGATGCTCATGTCCATGATGACGGGGGAGAAGCCGAAGAAGAATATGAGGTTGAGACCACTCAGTTTGATCTGCTCTTTGCTGAAGCTAACGCGGTCATCTACCCGTGGCTCGTGGGGGTACTGAGGTTTGAGCAGGCCACACCCCAGGAGTTCGGCACCATCCGTCGAATCGTACCGAGTCTGACCATCCTTTACCGGGCAAACATCAAGTTCATCGTGGAATCAACGTTTGATCCCAACGATTTTGAGTTCACTACCCTCCAGGTAGGGTTGGATTTTGCGTATTGACAGAAAGGGGATACCGGCTATGAACATTCCGTCCACCCTCAATCGCTTTTTCCTTTTGTTGGCTATCATGTCAGGTACCGTATGGGCGGGTGACATCCGGGGCACAGTGAGTGCAAAGATTGAGAAATATCAGAAGGATGCGGTTGTGTATCTGGACAGGATGGAAGGAAGGACATTCGAGGCGCCCGGAGAACCGGTACACATGGATCAGCGCAGGATGGCCTTCGTTCCGAGGGTTCTTCCGGTGCTGGTGGGTACGCGGGTCGACTTCTTGAACAGTGATGACGTTCTTCACAACGTGTTTAGTCCGGATAAGGTAGCCGGCAGATTCAACCTCGGTACCTATCCACAGGGTGAGGTCCGCTCGAAGGTGTTTGAGATACCCGGTAGCGCGGTGATTCTGTGTAACGTACACCCTGAGATGGAAGCCTATGTTGTTGTCGTGGAAACTCCCTATTTCGCGGTGACGGATACGGACGGAAGTTTCGTGATCCACGATGTACCCGGGGGAACCTACACTCTCAAGGTGTGGTCCGAAAGGTATGAGGGAGAGCCCCGGGAGGTGGAGGTCCCCCCCTCCGGGTCTGTGGAAGCGCTTTTTCACCTTGAAAACTAGGTGGATCCAGTGGGCCACAATACTCTCAGGTCAACCGTCCTTATTGCCATGGTTCCACTGTTTGGTGGAGTGGCCGGCATGGGGATCGTTCACCAAAGGAGTGACCCTCAACTCCGGGAGGTTACGTTCGAGGCTGAGAAGTACGCTTACACGCCGGCCCGGCTCAGGGTCGGTCTTGGCGATACACTCAAGATCCGGGTGGTTTCAAAGGACGTTACCCATGGATTCTACCTGGAGGGGTTTGACCTTGAAGCATACGCCCGGGCCCAGTTTCCCTATTTCTACGTGAAAGCCCATGATGGGGAGGACGAAGACACCGGATACGAAACGGTGGAATCCTACACCCTGATTGCCGACAGGATCGGGAAATTCCGCTACCGGTGTTCGGTAACCTGCGGTCCCATGCACCCGTTCATGCAGGGGGAACTGATCGTCGGACCTAACTATCCCTACGCCGTGGCCATCGGTCTTTCCGTGGGCATCATGGCCGTATCCCTGGCAGGATTTGCCTGGCAGGCACGGAATTCGAACGATGAAGGGTAAGCGAATCGACCTTTTTGAAAGGTTCGGCTGGCTTCACCGGCTGGTGAAGATGCGCAGCTTCCAATTCCTGGTGATCCTGCCCAATCTGATCCTGTTTTATCTTTTTATCATCGCCGGGTTGTTCGGCACTCCTGTAGGGAATCGAAACATCATCATTGTCTTTGTCTGGATTCTCTGGTGGGTCTTGTTGATAGCGATCCTCGTTCCGTTTGGATCGCGGGTGTGGTGTACCGTCTGTCCATTGCCCGCCATTGGGGAATGGGTACAGCGGGGCAGTCTGATCAACGTCAGAAGCGGCAAGTTTAGATTCCTGAGGAACAAGTTGTTTGGGTTGAAAAAGGACTGGCCAAAACCCCTTCGCAATATCTGGATGCAGAACCTGGGTTTTCTCGTTCTGGCGGTTTTCAGTGTTCTTCTGGTTACACGGCCCATCGTTTCTGTTATCGTACTCGGGGGAATGATCTTCATTGCCCTGGTCTTGAGCCTGATCTACCGTCAACGGGCTTTTTGTATGTATCTGTGCCCGGTCAGTGGTTTTCTGGGTTTGTACTCCATGACATCAACCGTGGAATTACGGTCCAGGGATCTGGATGTGTGCAGGAAATGCGAATACAAGAATTGTCTCCGTGGGTCAGAACTCAATTACGGGTGTCCCTGGTATCAGTTCATGGGAAACATGGACCGGAACAACTACTGCGGTCTGTGCATGGAGTGTGTGAAGAACTGTCCGTACGACAACATCGCCCTAAACTTGAGGCCTTTTGCCAGTGACACCCGGATCGAGGGTTACGATGAAGCCTGGAAGTCCTTCATCATGATCACCCTGGCCTTGGCTTATTCTGTCACGCTACTTGGGCCGTGGGGTTTGATAAAGAACTGGGCCAACGTCACGGAGTCGGGCCAGTGGGCCGGATTTCTCATTTATGGGGGTGCCGTCGTCCTGGGTGCTTTGATCCTGTTTCCCGCTCTTTACGGAACTTTTGCCTGGCTGTCCAGATGGCTCTCCCGGTCGAAGGAAGTACCGTTGAAGGAGGTTTTCCTGAGGTATTCCTACACACTGGTTCCCCTGGGGCTACTGGCATGGATAGCGTTCAGTGTGCCCCTTCTTCTGGTAAACGGGTCGTACGTGGTGTCGGCCATTTCGGACCCGCTGGGATGGGGCTGGGATCTGTTCGGCACCGCGGGCCTGCACTGGAACCCGGTCGTTCCGCACTGGGTACCTTACATCCAGATTGCCCTATTGCTGGTGGGCCTGTATTATTCTCTCTCCCGCGGGTTCCAGATCGGGAGAAAGCTGTTCTCCACACCGGCGGCGGCGTTGGCGAGTGTGGTGCCGATCGCGATGTTTATCACGGGTGTGACAACTGTTTTCATGACCCTCTATGTGGGATGATCCTGTAATGTCAAAACTGAGGTGGAGAATCATGTGGCCAAGAATCAGGGAAATGCTTGCCCTCGGTTCGGTGACGCCTGTGATTTTAGGAGTACCCATGGCCATCAATGTGTATCACAAGAATCTCCTTGATTCCCGGTATGGAGAGGATGCCCAGGTGTTCGATCTCTACGCAACGGCCGACGAAGGGAAGTGGGTGGCGGAACCGATAAATGGGATGAACTACTGGTGGAAGAAGTTCAAGAATACGGATGTCCTAGACGTTGAAACAGGAAAACCCGTGGTCTTGCGCCTCACCAGCACGGACGTGCTGCACAGTTTTGCAATACCGGGAATCCATGAGTGGCGCCGCCCCATTGACGTGGAGGCGGGTAAGTGGGAAACGGTGACCTTCGTTCCTGATGAAGAGGACGATCTAACTTTCCTGTGCTGGCAGTATTGTAGCGACAGGCACGAATCCATGAACGGAGAGATTGTCGCACGGGATCGGGAGGTGACAGAGTCATTTGCAGTGGGCAGGTACTAGAGACCTGGAGTCCAATCAA
>JBHIAI010000031.1:0-16671 GCA_046861655.1 Fidelibacterota bacterium
GCGTTCCCCACCCACCCTGTTCCCCTCGCGGCACTACGGGAGGCGGGAACTTTGATCTGCACAGATGGAAGCCGCGACCGGGCACGGCAGGCCGGGCTTTCTCCCACCCTCACCGTGGGGGATATGGACTCCCTGAAGGACAGGTCTACGGGTCCCGGTGAGTGGATAAGACCGGAGACCGGCCAGGAGACCACCGATCTGGAGAAGGCCCTCGAGTGGTGCCTGGAAAACGGAATCGCCAGGGTCACTCTCACGGGTATTACGGGGGGCAGGGACGATCATACCCTGGGCAACCTGTATGTCCTGGCCAACTCAGCCCTCCGTCTGGAGGTGACGGGGCTGACGGACCATTTCACCATCTCTTGTGTCTGGGATGAACAGACATTCACCGTGCATCCCGGCCGGAGAGTTTCACTCCTCCCGGTTATTGACTCCCCGGTGGTATCTACGGAAGGCCTCCAGTATCCCTTGAGCCACGAATCCCTGTTGCCCGGGGGACGGGGGATCAGCAACCGTGCCACGGGAGATTCCTTTTTCGTCTCCGTAAGCGATGGAGGCCTTCTGGTGTTTATCCAGCATCCCGAGTGACCGAAGCCCTCCATCCCGCTGACCTGGCGGTCATCCTGTCCTATCTCGCCTTTCTCATAGGCCTCGGTTTCTTCCGATCCAGGGACAGTCTCCGGGATGAAAACGACTATCTACTCGCGGGACGCAGACTGACGCTCATTCCCTTTACGGCTTCCCTGGTGGCCACCTGGTACGGGGGAATCCTGGGGGTGGGGGAATTCACCTACCGGTACGGTGTGTCCAACTGGGTGGTCTTCGGTCTACCCTATTACGTATTCGCCCTGGGGTTTGCCTTCTTACTGGCAGAACGTATCCGCTCGGCGGAGTTGACCACTATCCCCGACCGGTTCTACGAGCAGTACGGACGGCTGCCCGGCATCCTGAGTGCCGTCCTGGTCATGATTCTGGCCTCTCCGGCGCCCTACATCCTCAGTGTTGGCGTGATCCTGAGGCATCTTTTCCACCTGAGCTGGCCCTTCTCCCTGGTTGTGGCCACTCTCCTATCCCTGGTGTACATCTATACGGGGGGATTCCGTTCGGTCATCCGGACCGATCTTTTCCAGTTCGCTCTCATGTTTTCCGGTTTCGCGGTCATCCTGGTGTTATCCGTCAGACAATTCGGAGGTCTTTCCTCCCTGACTTCTGAACTGCCGCCCCTGCATCTCTCCTGGCACGGTGGACTATCGGGTCAGACAATCCTGGTGTGGTTTTTCATCGCCCTGTGGACCTTCGTGGATCCCGGGTTTTACCAGCGGTGCGCGGCAGCCCGATCCGGCAAGGTAGCCAGGCGGGGCATCCTGGTTTCCATCGGTTTCTGGACCCTGTTCGACTTCCTCACTCTTACCACCGGGCTCTACGCCCGGATGACCCTTCCTCATCTCGGCGATCCCCTCATGGCCCTTCCCACCCTGGGGCAGGAGGTACTGCCCCCTGTGCTTCTCGGTCTGTTCTTTGCCGGGCTTCTGGCCACCGTGATGTCCACAGTCGACTCTCTGGGGCTGATCAGTGCCATCACCTTCGGCAGGGATATTCTATGGCGGCTTGCGCCCCGCTCGGGGGATTCCGTCCGGTGGACTCAGATGGGTCTTCTTGTTACCGCCGCAGTTTCCGTCGTTCTGGCCTGGGCGTTTCCCTCGGTTGTGAAACTGTGGTACGCCATCGGCACCGTTGCCGTCCCGGGCCTGTTGATACCCTTCCTGTCCACCTTTTGGAAAGAGTGGAAGATCCCCGCCATGGCTGCGATGATGGCTGTTTCGGCGGGAATCAGTCTGGCCTGGCTGTTGGCCGGGGTCGTACAGGGTGCCCAGCCCCCTGCCTATCCCCTGGGAATTGAACCGTTCTATCCGGGTCTGGCGGCGTCCATCGTGTGGGTTGTCGTTGGAAGGGCAGCCAGGAGTTGGCGCCGGGGGTTACACGGTGGACGACAGACGTGAGACGAACCTAGTCGTCTTCCTGCCTGCTGCCAACTGTATCCTCGATCCTTGATCCGGGTGCTCGCTCTGATCCCGTGATCTCTCGATGAATCCATCTGAATTGGAACAAAATCAGCCATGAAGTATATTAAAATAGGATAACAGGATGGAAATGTCACAAAAGAGTCGTCTCCGGCGTATTCACTCCCGGGCAAACCTTGCGTTCAGGGAAGAGTATCCTGTAACGGTGAGGGCGTCTATTCTCACCGTTCTGGGGGCTCTCGTCGTGTTCTTCTGGGTCTTCCCCAAGCCGCTACAGCGGCAGCGGAGCGGGCCGCACGTTTCCGATCTGGTTCTGGAGCAGTTCGAAATCCCGGTCACCCACCAGTATGAGAAACCTCCCCCTCCGGCCAGGCCCGCCATTCCCGTGGCCTCCGAGAACGAGGATCTGGCGGATGATGTGACCATCGATGAAATCACGTTTGAAGAATTCGAAGCCTGGGATGAACCGCCCCCACCTCCGTCGGGAGGACCGAGGGTGAAGTTCATCCCCTATGACGAACCGCCGGAGCCCATAGGGGGGTATTCCACCATTCAACGGAATATCAAGTATCCCGAAATTGCCAGGGAGGCCGGGGTGGAAGGGACGGTGATCGTTCAGGCTTTCGTGAATAAGAACGGGCGAGTGACAGATACCTTTGTGCTCAAGGGACTACCGGGAACCGGACTGGACGAATCGGCTGTCGAGGCCGTGGTGAGCACCCCTTTCAAACCCGCCAAGCAGCGGGATCGGCCCGTGGGGGTCTGGATTTCCATCCCCATCCATTTCAGACTGAAGGTTACCGGCTGACAGACGGCACCGGCGTCGAGATCCCAACTGTCAAGAGAGGCTCAGGCCACCTCCTGGGCTTTTTCCATATCCTTTGTGTATTTTCCAAGGGTGGCCGTTCCGTTGCATCTCGCCCGGTGATAGAACGCCTTTTGGGCATGGGAAGCATTGGCGGGATCGCCCTTCCAGGCCCTTAAGGCCGGCTGTTGAAGGGCCCTCCCGTAGGAGAAGCTGAGCCTCCAGGGTGTGGACAACCCTTCCATGGCATTCATGGCATTGAGGTGCAGGGTGGCCTGTATATCGCTCTGTCCTCCCGACAGGAAGCAGATTCCCGGTACGGCCGCCGGCACGCACCGTAAGAAACAGGAGACCGTCGCTTCAGCTACCTCAGAGACGGAAGCCTGCACAGGACAATCGTATCCCGATAGCACCATGTTGGGCTTTAAGATCATCCCTTCGAGGAATACCCGGTTCTCCCGGAGGGCCCAGAACACAGACCTCAGCGTTTTTTCCGTCACTTCGAGGCTTCTCTCGAGGGTGTGGTCTCCGCTCATCAGGACTTCAGGTTCCACGATGGGAACCAGACCCGCTTCCTGACACAGGGCGGCGTAGCGGGCCAGGGCGTGGGCATTGGCATCGACGCAGGCCCGGGTGGGAATGTCCTCACCGATGGTAATGACGGCTCTCCACTTGGCAAACATCGCCCCCAGGTCCCGGTATTCGGCCAACCGGTCCCGGAGTCCGTCCAGGCCTTCTGTCACCTTTTCCCCTTCAAACCCGGCCAGGGGTCTGGCGCCCTTGTCCACTTTGATCCCCGGAAGGATACCCTTGTTGGAAAGGTACCGGGGAAACGGGGTATCCTCTTTCAGAGTAGACTGGCGCAGGGTCTCGTCAAACATGATGACACCGCTGATGAACTCTTCCATCCCTTCGGTGGTAAACAGCATGGCGCGGTAGAACCGGCGGTTTTCTTCCGTGGAGGGGACGTCGATCTGATCGAACCGTTTCTTGATGGTGGGAGAACTTTCATCGGCAGCCAGAATACCCCTTCCCGGGGTCACCATTCGCCGGGCCACATCCACCAGTTGATTCCTGTTCATGATCGTTCCTCCTGTTGCACGGATTCCTACACCGGATTCTGACCTATTTCCGTCAGCATGTCCCTGAACCAGGATTGCCCGGTATCGAAGGGTTTGCCCCCCTTGATCCGGGAGAAATCGATAAGGCCCAGGACCTGATCTCTTTCGTCATCGAGTCCCACCACACCGCTTCTTCCCTCAAGGGCAACCTGGGCGGCCATGTCCGCGGACCGGACAATCAGGTCCAGATCCCGTTCATTGGGGGCGGCAGACCGGGCAAAATAGCCGCTTTTCTGAACCAGAACCTTTTCCGCCTTAAGCTCTCCGGCGAATCGTTCGGCGAACCACTGACCCGGATTCAGGGTATCCAGCTTCACGTGCCCGAAGGGGTCCCGCTCGACCTCCTCCCCGGCACCCTCCATTTCGGCGATGATGGTGTCGATTCCGGCTCCCTCGCCCAAGAAAATATTCACCCCGTCCTTGGCGTCCATCCGTTCCATGAGTCTTTCCGTTTCCCTGCCCATGTCTATGGGGAGTTCAGGCACGTAGACGGCATCCACATCCCACCGTTCCCGTGCCAGAAGAATCTCGGGGAGGAAGGTCTTCTTCTCAAGGCGCTCCCGGTACCGGTGAGCCGTTGCCGCCGTGAGCCACCCGCAGTGCCTCCCCATCACCTCGTGGATGATGAGCTGCCGCGTGCTGGTGGTGTTCTCGTTGGCCACATTCTCAAAAAAGACGGCTCCCTGTTCCGCCGCCGTCCAGGCTCCCAGAGTCTGGGTGATGGGGATCACGTCGTTGTCCACGGTCTTGGGGAGACCCACCACGGTCAGGGAATGGCCTTGGGAATCCACATAGTCCAGCAGTTTTCCGGCCATGGTGTTCGTGTCGTCTCCCCCGATCGTGTGAAGAACGGTTACGCCGTCTTCTAGCAGCTGCCCGGCGGCCACCTCCACCGGATTCTGCCCCTGCTTGACAAGGCCTCTCCGAACACAATCCTCCTGGTTGGTGAGTTTCACCCGGCTGTTGCCGATGGGACTCCCCCCAAACTTCAACAGAGAATCTGCCTGGTCCCGAACGGTCCGGGAAAACGAAATCCGCGATCCCTGTAAGAGTCCCCGGTACCCGTGGAGATACCCGATCATTTCTGTGTCCGGGGCCAATTCCTCGTATCTCCGGATAAGGGCGCCGATGGAGGCGGAAAGACACGGGGCCAGTCCTCCGGCGGTGAGAAAAGCGATTTTCGAGGGGGTGTTGCCGGCCATGAATACGTGTCGAATTTAGACGTCTGCCGCCACACTGTAAAGATGTTAGGCGTTTGGACAGAAGGCATTGAAAAATGGTTCCCTCCGCCGTAAGTTGACAGGGGCGGGGGTATAACGCAACACGCACTCCATGAGGCAGGAGCCATCAACATGACGGATGTTAAGGTAAACAATTTCAAGGCCTGCTGTGATCAGTTCGACAGGGCAGCGGAGCATCTCAACCTCAAAGAAAATGTCGGTCACTTCCTGAAGATGCCGGACCGGGAGCTTTCGGTGGAGGTGCCCCTCGTCCGCGACGACGGGAATCTGGTGATTTACCAGGCGTACCGAATTCAACACAACAACTCCCGGGGTCCGTTCAAGGGAGGAATCCGGTACCATCAAGATGTAGACCTGGATGAGGTGCGGTCCCTGGCGGCCCTCATGACCTGGAAGACCGCCCTGGTGGACATACCCTACGGAGGGGGCAAGGGGGGTATTGCCGTGGACCCAAAGACCTTGACCAAACGGGAACTGGAGAGGCTTTCCAGAGCGTTCCTCACCCGGATCAGTCCGGTCATCGGGGTGAACGTGGATATCCCCGCGCCTGATGTCAATACCAATGCCCAAATCATGGCCTGGTTCATGGATGAATACAGCCAGAAGAATGGGTACACTCCCGCCATAGTCACCGGGAAACCCATCGACCTTGGAGGTTCCCTCGGCAGGGAAGCGGCCACAGGGCGGGGCGTCTTCATAACTGTGAGGGAGACGGCGAAGGAATTTGGGGTGGACCTGAGTGACTCCACGGTGGCCATTCAGGGGTTTGGGAACGTGGGTTCCTTCGCGGCCGAAGTCCTCCACCAGGCGGGATCCAGGGTGGTAGCTGTCAGTGACGTCTCCGGCGGTCTGTATGATCCAGACGGTCTCGACACGCCGGCCCTGGTGGAGCACGCCCGCCGCTCGGGATCCATCCAGGGCTTCTCCCAGGGCAAAGCTATTTCCAACGAGACTTTGCTGGCCCTGGAATGCGATTTCCTGATCCCCGCCGCCCTGGGAGGCGTTATTCACCGGTTGAACGCGGACACGCTGGGGTGCAAATTCGTGGTGGAGGCAGCGAACGGTCCCACCACGCCGCCGGCAGACGAGATTCTTTGGTCCAAAAACATTCCTGTCATCCCCGATATACTCGCCAACGCCGGAGGGGTTACGGTATCCTACTTCGAGTGGGTGCAGAACCTCCAGCAATTCCAGTGGGATGAGGAGACGGTCAACACCAAACTGGAAGAGAGGATGATGTCCGCTTTCCAGGAGGTGTTCAAGCTCGCAAAAGAGAAGAAAGTTTCCTTCCGCACGGCGGCCTTCATGGTGGCCATCGACAGGGTGGCCAGATCGGCAGCCCTCAGGGGATACTAGCCGGCACCCTGCCATCTGCCCCCTGCCCTCTCGTTAACTCTCCACAAAGCGTTCCCTCTCTGAGAATCTGTGAGCCCATAACCGCCACAGAAACACAGAGATGTTTTCATAAATGGATAAATACCCCCTATTATCTATAATTTCCATTGATTCCTTCTGGGCAGGTCCATAAATTTTGGACAGAAGAGGAAAAAAGAGGGACCCTCCGGGTCCTGGGGAGCTGGACTCTTCTGGTCAAAACGGGACAGGACGATGAATCCCCCACTTGCCCATGCATGTTCATGTCGTCCCGGCATGGGAATTCCTTTACGGTGCCTTCCACGATGTGAATACCGCCCGGTACGGTACGGTCCGCCTGCACCGCGAAAGCCTGAATCCGGGTAGCGGAGGCTGATTTCCTCTTTTCTGTCCCGGCGGTACCCCCGTTACCGACGGGGCGAAGCCATAGCAAGAGCACCCTATTGACCGTTCGTCATTCAGTCCGAAGGGGAGGTGTTGAGGGCGTGATCAAGCTAAACTGCTGGGAATTCATGAGGTGCGGCCGTGAAACAGGGGGTTCCAGGGAAAAGGATCTGGGGCGCTGTCCGGCGTTTACCTTCACCACGTTTCACGGTACCAACGGCGGTTTTCGTTCGGGCCGGTACTGCTGGTTTGTGGCCGGAACGTTCCAGGATGGAGAGCCTGCGTGCAACTCAGCCGAAACAGTGGAGGACTGTTCCCAGTGCAGCTTTTTCGAGCGGGTCCGGAAAGAGGAAGGATCCGGGTTCGTCCTCTAGGAAGACCGCTGTGGCATACTGGCGCATCCCTCTGGACACACACGATCTTGAGTTACCCACGGGTGAGGTCCATATCCTTGTGGAACGGTGCAAGGGGTGCGGATTCTGCGAGGAGTATTGTCCCCGGCATATCCTGAAGATGTCATCCCGGTTCAACGGGAAGGGCTACCACTATCCCGATGTGGTTACACAGGACGAATGCGTTAACTGCCATCTTTGTGAGATCATCTGTCCTGAGTTCGCCATTTTCACCACGGAACGATGAAGGCTGATCCGGTTAACGTAGCAACAGGAACGTATTTTATGGATGGCGATCACGCCTGCGCCGAGGGGGCCATCGCCGCCGGATGCCGCTTTTTTGCGGGGTACCCCATCACACCATCCACCGAGGCTGCCGAACGCATCGCCGGGCGTTTTCCCAAAGTGGGCGGCATGTTCATTCAGATGGAAGACGAACTGGCCTCCATGGCGGCGGTGGCCGGCGCGGCCTGGGCCGGAACCAAAGCCATGACGGTCACATCCGGACCTGGATTCTCTCTGATGATGGAGAACATCGGTCTGGCCGCCATGCTGGAAACCCCCTGCGTGGTTGTGAACGTCCAGCGGGGCGGACCCTCCACGGGCCTTCCCACTCTCACGGGTCAAGCGGATATGATGCAGGCCCGCTGGGGCTCCCACGGTGACTACGAGATCATCGCCATTTCTCCCAATTCACCCCAGGAGTGCTTCGACCTTACCGTAACGGCGTTCAATCTGAGTGAAATCTGGAGGGTACCGGTCCTTTTCATGATGGATGAGTGCGTGGGACACATGACCGAAAAGGTGGTCATTCCTGACCCGGGAGAGATTGAGATCGTTTCCAGAAAATACTACCGGGGCAAGAAAAGACCGTACAAACCCTTCAAGTTCAACGGCCAGGCAAGACTGGCCCCCATGTCGAAGGCCGGAAACGGTCACTATTTCCACATCACCGGGCTGACCCACGACGAACGGGGATACCCTGTGATTAACGCCGAGGCCCAGGACAAGAACGTTCGCCACCTGGTAAACAAAATCCGGGATAACGAGGAGAAGATTCAGATCATCGAGGAGGACCGCATCAACGGCGCAGAGGTGGTGGTTGTCTCTTTCGGCATCTCATCGAGGGTCGCCCGTAGGGGAGTGGACATAGCCCGGAAACAGGGGATCCGGGTGGGTACCCTCCGATTGATAACGGTCTGGCCCTTTCCTGAGAAAAGAATCCGTCAGCTGGCTGAGCGGGTGAGGGCTTTTGTGGTCCCCGAAATCAATATGGGCCAGATTGTGTTTGAAGTGGAGCGGGTGGCGGCGGGGAATGCCAGGAGCATCCTGGTGCCCCATGCCGGAGGGTGGGTACACGATCCCCAGGATATCGCCCGGGCAATCCAGGAGGCTGCCCGATGACACCCGGTGAAAGGGACCTTACGGATACTTTGCCCATTCCCGAACCTCCGGAACGTCTCTCCCATCCCATAGAAGAGTTTCTCAGGACTGAAAGACTTCCCCATGTCTGGTGTTCCGGATGCGGTATCGGCACCGTCCTGACCGCCTTTATTTCCGGACTTCAGAAGTCGGGACTCGATGCCAGGAAGGTATCCGTTGTCTCCGGTATCGGATGCTCCGGTCGGGCTGCCGGGTATCTCCGGCTGGATTCTTTCCACACCACCCACGGACGGGCCATACCGTTCGCCACCGGCCTGGCCCTGGGAAACCCGGAACTCAAGGTGGTCATCATTTCAGGGGACGGCGATCTCGTAGCCATCGGAGGCAATCACTTCATTCATGCCGCCCGCCGGAACATCGATATGACCGTGATTTGCATCAATAACTACAACTACGCCATGACGGGCGGTCAAGTTGGCCCCACCACTCCCCTTCAGGCCAGGGCGTCCACGGCACCGTACGGCAGTTATGAATACCCCTTCAATCTCGCGTACCTGGCGGAATCAAGCGGAGCGGTTTACGTTGCCCGGTGGACGGCCCTGCATGTTCGACGGTTGACCAAGGCCATTGCCGAGGCCCTCGGTAAGCCCGGGTTCTCATTCATCGAGGTCATCTGCCCCTGCCCCACACTGTACGATCGTCTGAACCGGCTGGGTGACGGCATCGATTCCCTGAGGTTCTATCACGATAACGCCCATATCCAGCACGGTGCCAACACCCGGGATGTGGACATCGGATTTCAGCAAAGAATCGTCGTCGGAAAATTCGTAGACAAGGAAAAGCCAACCTTCCTGGATCAATACCACAGGTTCATGAAGGAGAAACTGGGAGATCAATTCACCCCCTACCGGAAACCCGACCATGGACATTAGAATTTCAGGGTTCGGGGGACAGGGAATCATCAAGGCCGGATTCCTGGTAGGGAAGGCCGCTTCCCTGTTTGATGGAAAACACGCCACGCTGAATCAGAGTTTCGGACCCGAGGCCCGGGGCGGGGCGTGTTCGGCCCAGGTCATCATCTCAGACTCACCCGTGTTCTATCCCTACATCATGGCTACTGAGATCCTGGTCGCCATGTCCCAGGAGGCCTACGACAGATTCGCCGGCGATCTCCACGGGAAAGGGATCCTTCTTTATGACGCCGATCTCGTGACCCCCGGGAATACGCCGAAAGGGGTGAAATCATTTTCCATCCCCTCCACGCGGATCGCCGAAGAGATGGGAAACAGGATTTTCGCCAACGTGGTCATGGTCGGATTTTTTGCCGCAATCACACAAATGGTGACGCCGGAGGCCGTCAGGAAGGCCCTCCCTGGATCGGTACCGAGCCGTTTTGTGGACAAGAATATCGAAGCGTTCGATCGAGGTTTCACCTACGGAAAGGATTTGTTGAAGGAGAACTCAAGGGCATCCCTCGCAGAGCAGGGTGTTAGTCCTGTCCTGTAATATGTGACTCCCTACGAGGTAGCCATATTGCATCTCTCATCCTGCTCCTGCGCAGGGATGCTTCACCGCTGGGATCCCACCCTGGCAAACGGTGGGCCAGGGGGAGAATGACAGAAATCACCCGAGAAGACCTGGACACCATCAGAGAAGAATCCAGGGAATCCCTCCGCCTTGAGGAACGGGGAGCCCGGGCGAAGATCACTGTTCATATGGGCACTTGTGGTCTTGCGGCAGGCGCACAGACTGTCATGGATGCCCTGCTAGAGATCAGGCAAGAGGAAAACGGGACCGACGTCATCCTCTCCAGTTCTGGCTGCGCCGGTCTCTGCAGTCGCGAACCCATGCTGACGGTGGAATTGTTGGGGAAGGATCCTGTCAAATATGCGGATCTCACCGAAAACAAGGCCCGAAAGATCTTTGAAGAACACGTCCAGGGCGGTAGGCCCGTCATGGAATATGCCCTCCCCCCGGATTCCCGGATGGACTTTTTCAAACACCAGATGCTTGTGGCTCTACGAAACCGCGGGCTCACGGATCCAGAAAGCGTCGATGAATACATCGGCCGGGGTGGGTATGAGGGACTGGCCAAGGCTCTCCTGGAGATGACTCCCGAGGAGATCATTGAGGAGGTAAAGACATCCAGGATCAGGGGCCGGGGTGGGGCCGGGTTTCCCACCGGGGTGAAGTGGGAGTTCTGTCGCGGGGCACCGGGTGACAGGAAATACCTGGTCTGCAACGCGGATGAGGGGGACCCGGGAGCGTTCATGGACCGGAGTATTCTCGAGTCTGACCCCCATTCGGTTCTTGAAGGGATGACCATTGCCGCCCGGGCCATCGGAGCTTCCCAAGGAATCGTGTACGTGAGGGATGAATACCCTTTGGCCATGAAGAGGCTGGAGATTGCCATCGATCAGTCCGAATCCTACGGCCTGCTGGGAGAGGACATCCTTGGAAGCGGTTGGGGCTTTCGGGTCCGTCTCGTAAGGGGCGGGGGAGCCTTCGTTTGCGGGGAGGAAACTGCCCTGATCGCTTCCCTCCAGGGCCTTCCGGGAAGACCCCGGCCCCGACCCCCGTTTCCCGCCCAGAAGGGACTGTGGGAGAGTCCCACCGTCATCAACAACGTGGAAACATTGGCGAATATTCCCGTCATCATCCAACGCGGCGGTGCCTGGTATGCTGGGATCGGCACCGACACCTCCAGGGGAACCAAAGTGTTCTCCCTGGTGGGGAAAGTGAACAACACCGGTTTGGTGGAAGTCCCCATGGGGACCCCCTTAAGAACAATCATCTTTGATATCGGCGGGGGCGTTCCCGACGGAAAGAAATTCAAGGCTGTCCAGACCGGAGGACCCTCCGGTGGGTGCATCCCGGAGGCCCTTATGGACCTTCCCGTTGACTATGAACAACTCACCAAAGCCGGGTCCATCATGGGCTCGGGAGGACTCATCGTCATGGACGAGAGCTCCTGTATGGTGGATGTGGCCCGCTACTTCCTGGGCTTCCTCATGGAGGAATCGTGCGGAAAATGCACCCCCTGCCGGGAAGGTATCCTGAGGATGCACGAAATCCTAACGGACATTACCCGGGGAAAGGGGACCCTCAACCAGCTGGACCTGCTCCAAGAGCTGGCCCTGGTTGTGAAGGATGCCTCCCTCTGCGGACTGGGAGCCACCGCCCCCAATCCCGTCCTGACAACGCTGAAGTACTTTCGTCCTGAATACGAAGCTCACATCACGGACCTGACCTGTCCCGCTGGCGTCTGCCCGGACCTGATCACCTACCGAATCGATCCTGACCTGTGTACCGGCTGCCTGGTGTGCAAGAGACTGTGCCCGTCCGAAGCCATCACCGGGGAAAGACAGGTGCCCCATTCAATAGATGCTGAACTCTGCATAAAGTGCGGTGCCTGCGAGGAAAGTTGCCGATTCCATGCCGTCATCAGGGAATGACGGGGGACTGTCGATGAACCTTGACCGTATTGACAGAATCATGAAACAGCATGATTACGAACCATCCAGTGTCATCGCCATGCTCCAGGACATCCAGAAGGACCTGCGGTATCTTCCAAAGGATGAGCTGCGGGTTCTTGCGGACAGAATAGGGATACCGGCCAGCCGGGTCTATTCGCTGGCCACCTTTTACAGATCTTTCAGTCTCAAGCCCAGGGGGAGGCATCTGGTTCGGGTTTGTATGGGGACTGCCTGCCACGTCAGGGGAGGCGCTTTGATCATGGGCAAGATACTTCGGGACCTGAAAACGGAACCGGGTGAAATGACCGTGGACCGGAAGTTCACCGTGGAACCCGTCCGGTGCGTGGGATGCTGCGGTCTGGCTCCCGTCATCGTAATAGACGAAGATTTCTTCGGCAAGATGACTCAGCAGAAGACCCCTCGAACACTGCGAAAGTACGAGTAGTATGGTGTATGAGTAGCAGGTTTCCATCTCATACGTCATTGCGAGGATCCCCACAAAGCGGGGAGACGTGGCAATCTCATAGTGCTACGGAGCACTACGAAAGGGTAAAGATGGTAGGGATCACCATAGACAACCGCAAGGTAGAGGCCAGGGAGGGAACGACGCTCCTGGATGTGTTCCGGAACACCGGGATAAAGGTCCCCACTCTTTGCGCCCACGAGGCCGTTTCACCCTATGCCGCCTGCCGGATGTGCCTGGTGGAAGTCACTGTGGGCAAACGGACCATGCTGGTGGCCTCATGCAGTCACCCGGTGTCCGAGGGAACGGTGGTCAACACCTCCTCCGAACGGGTCATGAACGCCCGGAGAATGGTGGCTGAACTCCTTCTGGCCCGCTCTCCCAACGCCCCCGCAATCCAGAAGATTGCCGGTGAACTGGGCATTACCCGCACCCGCTTCAAAAAGAGGGATGAAACCTGCATTCTGTGCGGATTGTGTGTCCGGGGCTGTGAGGAAATCGCCGGTCTTGGCGCCATCTCGTTTGCCGGCAGGGGGGTCCATACCGAGATGGTGAGTCCTTTCAAGGTTCCATCGGAGGTCTGTGCCGGGTGTACCACCTGTGTCTATCTGTGTCCCACGGACGCCATCCGCCTGGGTGACATTCGCGTCATGGAAACGCCTCATCATTTCCATGAAGATATGGATGGGGCCAGGTGTGGACTGTGTGCAGAATATGGAATGGTTCCCACGTTTGGGGAAGTCCACATCTGAATCATGACATCCGGCGCAAGGATCGGGGTCTTTATGTGCGATTGCGGAGGGGAAATCCCTGCTGTCCTGGATTCCGACGAATTGCTCCAGGAGATCACCCGTCTTGAAGGGGTGACCCATGTGGAAAGACTCCCCTACAGCTGTAGTCCCCACGGGGAAGAAACCATCATAGCCCGGATCAGGAACATGTCTCTCAGCAGGGTGGTTGTGCTGGGCTGCTCACCCAGAATCATGGAAAAAAGGTTTCAGCGGGTCTGTTCTGATGCGGGATTGAATCCCTTTCTCCTGGAGATGGTGAACATCCGGGACCAGTGCGTGAGAATCCACGGGTCCGATCCGGGCACGGCCGGAGAAAAGGCCCGGGATCTGGTGAGCCTGGGCCTGGCCAGAGCCCGTCGTCTCAGTCCCGTGGCACCGGTTGAGGCCGAAATGCACCCGCGGGTGATGGTCGTGGGCACGGGTGTCGCAGGGTGCACCGCAGCCCTCTCCCTGGCCCGGCAGGAGATCAAGGTCACCCTGGTGGAACCCGGGAAAAAGTCCCGGGGCCCAAAGGACATGATGGACGATATCCGAACATCAAGAAACATAGATCTGCGCATGGGATCTGAGGTTCTTGCCGTCTCGGGCAGCTACGGAAACCTGAATATCGAAATCGGCTCAGATGACAGCGCTGAAACCATAACATGCGGAGCCGCGCTCCTGGCCACCGGCGCCGACCACTGGAAACCGAAGGGACTTTTCGGCTACGGTGAGGATTCACGGGTTGTGACTCAATCGGAGCTGAAGGAGAGGCTCGACACCCATCCCTCTCTCCAGGGGGTGGATAACGTGGTCATGATCCAGTGTGTGGGTGCCCGGACCGATGAAAGACCGTACTGCGGAAGAGTCTGCTGCCTGTGGGCCGCGGACAACGCCATCCGTCTGAAAAAGGATAAACGGTCTAGAGAGATAACCATCCTGTACCGTGACATTCCCCAGAGGCCCGGCCCCGGTATGGGAACCCTGGATGAAGCCCGGGAGCTTGGTGTCAGATTCCTCCGTTTCAGCCCCGGGGGACCCCCAGAGGTCCGACCGTCCGGCGTCACGGGAAATACCACGGATGGACAGACCTATGAGCTCCCCTTTGACCTCCTTGTCCTGTCCACTCCTCCTGTACCCTGGGACTCCTCCCGGGAACTGGCGGCCAGATTCCGCATCCCGGTGGATGAATTCGGATTCATCCCGGATACGATGGCCAGCCTGAAGGCCCATCAGTTTGTTGAACCCTGTATTCATCCCGTGGGCAACGCTCATTGGCCCTGTACCCCATCCGAAGCCATGGTCCAGGCCTACGGTCGATCGGCCCAAATCGCCTCCCTTCTCCAGAGGGGCAAGGTCACCTCCCACCGTCTCACGGCCACGGTAAAACCCGATGTGTGCAGGGCGTGCGGCACGTGTGTAGAATGGTGTCCGTTCGATGTGCCGGTGATTCAGACCATGAACGGAGGCCGCCCGGTTTCTTTCATCGACCCCTTTCTTTGCCGGGGGTGTGGATCTTGCGTGGCCCACTGTCCCAATGGGGCCGCAACCATCACCAATCTTGAGGACGAAGCTTACTTCCACATGATAGAGTCGGTCATGTCTCGCGGCAGTGACAACGGGGTGAGAGCCCTGGCCTTCTTATGCGACTGGAGCGGGAACGCGGTGGCGGACCTTGCCGGTGTCCGGAGAAAATCTTTGCCCGGGGGTGTGGTTCCCATCCGGTTCCCCTGTGCCGCCAGGATTTCCACAGGTCTCCTGCTCCGGGCGTTTTCCTGCGGGGCCGATGGGGTACTGGTGGGCATGTGCGGAAAGAGAGAATGTCACTACATGGGCGGCAACACAAATTTCACAAAAAGCGTGAGCGATACCGCCCGTATCCTGGCTCTTCTTGGGATTGAAGACAGAAGATTCCAGATGAGGGACATCAGCCCGGTGGATGCGGACGGTTTCTCTAAGATCCTTGGAGATTTCGTGACTGAATTGGAAAAACTCAAAGGTTCCGCCCTCAGGTTGCCCTATGCGAAAGCAGAACGGACCGGACCCTGATCTAGAGGAAAGAATAAGGCGGACCAACGCTCTGGCCTGTCTGGACTGTGGCAAATGCACCAGCGTCTGCCCCGTTTCCCTTTTCGGCCGGAATTCCCATTCTTCCGGTCAGTACTCTCCCCGGGTTATCCTGACCAGGGCCGTACGCCGGGACTACAACTCCCTGTTTGAGGATTACAGACTGTGGAGCTGTCTCACCTGTAAGAAATGCGACCAGGTCTGTCCGTCGGACATACGGTACTTGGACCTCATGTACACACTCAGATCGAGTGCCAGAGGTTCCGGGCTGAAAAGTGGCGGGTGCACCCATTCGGGAGCCCTGGATGCCCTGAGTACCCTGATGACCGCAGAGAATCTGAAGCAGAACCGCCTGGAATGGGTCACGGACGACCTTCAGGTCTCCTCCGAAGGGGAAGTTCTCTACTTTGTGGGGTGTGCTCCGTATTTTGACGCCTTTTTCACCGACCTTGACCTTTCCACCCTGGAGGCGGCACGGAGCAGCATCAAGATCCTCAACGCCCTGGACATCTCCCCTGTTCTACTGCCCGATGAACGGTGCTGCGGGCACGACCTTTACTGGAATGGGGATGTGGAACATTTCAAGATCCTGGCAGATCACAACGTTTCCCGGATCAAGGGGAATGGAGTAAGGACCGTTCTTTTCTCCTGTGCCGAATGCCTCAGTGCGTTCAAGAACCTCTATCCGGCCCAGGGGTACGATCTGGATGTAGAGTTCAAGCATATGAGCCAGTTCCTGGCAGAAAAGGTCGAGTCCGGGGAAATCAAGATGAAGGATGCTCGACAGGTGTACACCTATCAAGATCCCTGCCGCCTGGGACGGCACCTGGGTATTTACGATGAACCCCGGAGGGTGCTGTCACACGGATCCTCTGAGAATGGCGGCCCATCCTCTGCCTTCCACGAGATGAGGCATACCCGGAAGCAGTCCCTTTGCTGTGGGGTCAGTGCCTGGATGAACTGCGACGTCAACGCCAAGTCCATTCAGATGGAACGGCTCCGGCAGGCAAACGACACGGGGGCGGACGTGTTGGCTGTCGCCTGCCCCAAATGTCAGATACATCTTATCTGCACCCTGAAGGATAAGACGCTTCAGGAGGGATACGAAATCAAGATCCAGGACATCGCATCGGTGGCCCTGGAACGGATGAAACAACGCGAAAGCCCAAACAGG
>JBHIAI010000145.1:0-3898 GCA_046861655.1 Fidelibacterota bacterium
CCGGACGCTCCTCGGGGAGATCGAAGGCATTGCCGACATGAAGCTCTCTGTCACCGGTAAGGATACAGTAAGTGTGGCGGGTGATATCGTTCCCCGTCAGGCAGTCCTTCGAATCGAGTTTTCTTCTGAAGAGGATTATTCCGAGGTGGTGCATGAAGGACCGCGAACGACACACTATCTGGTCCATTTTCCCATCGAAAGCAACGTGATGCTGAGAAACAGCCAGATCGACGCGGAACTGAGCGGGGACATCACGATTCAAAAAATGGGGAGTTCGCCCATCCGGTACTCCGGAGAACTTGATCTTCTGTCGGGAAAGTTCTACTACTACTCGGACGTATTCGATATTCAAGAAGGACACCTTGTGTTTGATCCCTCGGAATTCAATCCTCGAATGGATATCCACGCCACCACAACGATCCAGGACATTGACATAGGTGTAAGCCTCACGGGCACCTTTGAGGAACCCATCATGCTGATCGAGGACAGTGAGCAGTACTATAGCCAGAGCCAGCTCCTCCAGCTTCTCACCATCCAGAAGCAGTTCAACGAACAGGATCTGTCCACCAGAGGATTGGGTGACCAGTCCGTCTATCTTTTTGGGAGATTCTTGGAAAGCGAACTCGAACGGAGTCTGGTCCGATCCACCCCTCTGCTGGACGAATTCGAAATCGAGGGATCCTCATCCCTTCTTTCCACTTCCGGGGACCGGAATCTCGCTTTGAAAGTAGGAACCCGGTTTTCTCCAAACCTGTACCTGAGCTATAAGCAAAGTTTCTCCCTGACAGAGCCCAGCCAGGTGGGTGTGGAGTACCGTCTGAGCCCTAATGTTTCGTGGGTGGTCAAGTACGATGACGACGGCTACATGCACCTGAAGTTTCGACGGAAATACAAGTTCTAGATTGGCCACCATCCGAGTCTTTCCCTTTCTCTCCTTCGCCCTCCTGATCGTTTTTCCCGTTGAGGGTCAGCTCACCACCCGGTATACAGTGGAGAACCTCCGGTTTGAAGGGAATGAAACCTTCTCTTCCAGGCAGCTAGAGAGATATGTTAAACTCAAGCCACCTGGGTTCCTCCGGTCCACGGAGTTCAATCGACGTTCCCTGAAGCTGGATGCCATTACGTTGAAGAACTTCTACGCATCTCAGGGCTTCCTCCAGGCGGAGGTTGTGGAGTCCTATGCGGTGATGGAGGGGGAAGAAGTGGCCGTTGTATTCCGAATCAGGGAGGGTCCCAGGTCGACCCTGAGATCATGGACGGTAGAAGGGAATGAATCCCTATCTGAAAAACTCGTCGCTCGAACCCTTGGGCTCAAAGTCGGTAAGCCTTTCAATGTTTTGGGAATCAGACAGGCATTCTCCAGACTGACAGAGGAATACGGGCGCATAGGCAAACTCTTTGTTACCTTCGAGCAAACGTATGTTCCATCGGAGGACATCGACTATCATCTGATCATAAACGAAGGCCCTACGGTTAGGATTGACCGGATTCTCATTGAGGGGCTGGATGGCCTGGATTCGTCCTTCGTGTTGCGGGAGATCCTGCTCGACACCGGATCCGTTTACAACGGGGACCGGGTGAAAGACAGCCAGAGGCAGATCTTTGAAACGGGCCTGTTTTCCCTGGTCAATCTCTCCCCCGTGAAAAGCAGCCGGGGGGACGCGTGGGTAAACATCTTGGTTGAACTAAGGAGATTCTCAAGTACCCGGGAAATACAGCTGGAACCCGGTATCGCACCCATTCGCCCCAGCAGTGGTCGTGGCGAACCCATTTCGGGAGTGGAGGGGACGGTGCAGTTCGTGGATCGAAACCTGTTCGGGTCCGGCCAGCGACTGGGGATGAAGGGGTCGGTTCAACTTCCCATTGAGGCCATGGAAAGGGCTTTCGGACAACTCATTTTCCGGACTGAGGCGAGTGTGTCCGGTCTGTGGACCGGAAAATGGAGAACCCCCAATGCCCTGAAACTCTTTGGGGAGCGAGTACCGGAGGAAAGGGAAGCCCAGAAGGACCGGTTTGTCACCCGGTACGGGTGGGAGTGGAACGGTCTCCATCACTTTTCGGACCGGGCCAACCTCCGCGGGGGATTGGAATGGACCCAGATCCTCTCTTCCGATCCTGAGGACCGGCAGCAGGAACAGGAACGGCGAATCTGGGTTCGATACCGGTACCGAGATTTCGATCACCCGATCAAGCCCAGCGAAGGAATGAGCTTTTCTTTGGAATCGTCCATGGTTGGATTGATTCTGGGGGGTGACCGTCATTACTACAGTCTCGAGATGGATTTCCGCCGGTTCCTCTCCCTTGGTTCCTCTTCCGTCCTGGCCTTCAGGACCAAACTGGGCCGGATGGAATCTCTAACCTCCGACACGATCCCAACCTATGACAGGTTCTATCTCGGGGGAAGTACGAGCCTGAGGGGATGGCAGTCCCAGGCTTTTCCTACCTACGCTCGCGGTGGAACCGATGGAGGGCTCATCAAGGTGTTAGTGAACCTGGAATTTCGGATTCCAGTATGGTGGGTTTTCGGCGTGGACCTGTTCGTGGACGGCGGGGTCCTGGCCAGCCGAGCCACAGACCTGGAAGCGGCCTTTCCCGACTGGATCAAGGGTGAGGGGTGGAACTACGGTGCGGAACTGACCGTCAGCACGCCTCTGGGACCCGTCCGACTGTACTATGCCGTACCCCTTAGGGCACCTTCTGAAGGCATTCCTAACCTTGGAGTTCCGTATGCGTTTTGAGCCGCAGTCCCGCGTGTGCCCCGGAACTTTCCACCTCACAGGTCGTTGGAAAAAACCGGAGCCCAATTTAGGTATTGAAGGCTCCCGGGAGGGCTGTTAAATTTTCCCACTTTCTTCCATACGCACGGAGGCAACATTGAAATCCAGAACCGCAATTGTCGTTCCCGCAATCCTCTATCTCGTTTCTTGTGGAGGTCCGAGAGAAGCCAGCACGCCTCAGGGTATGCTGGAACAGGCCCAATCGCTCATCGACCGGTCCCAGTACGCCGACGCCATCAAGGCTCTCCGGAAGCTGGTCAATACGTTTCCCAGGGATTCGACGTCGGCTCAAGCCCAATACCTGTTGGGAGATACCTTCATGGCCTACGCAAAGGACTTTGACCAATCCGTGAAGGAATACCGGAGGGTGGTCTCCCAGTACCCCCAGTCGCGGTTCGCGGTGAATGCTCAGTTCATGATCGGCTACATCTTCGCCAATTTCATCAGTGATTACGAGCTGGCGAGAACGGAGTACGAACGATTCCTTGAACTGTACTCGGACCGGGCAGACAGCAACCTCATTGAGTCTGTTCAATTTGAACTTCAGAACCTTGGAAAGGATCTCAACGAAGTACCCCAGCTTCGTCATATTACGTCCTGATCTATCTTGTTGATAGATTCAGAAAGACCAGACCACACAGATTTGCCCCCGAAAGCCATGACCGATTTCAGTCTGACAGAACTAAACGAGAGAATTGCCGGTGAAGCTTCCTTCATCGATCCACTCTTTGTGGAAATCTCCAAAGTGATCGTAGGTCAAAAGGAGATTGTCACCAAGATCCTCATCGGTCTTCTCTCCAACGGCCATATTCTCCTGGAGGGAGTCCCTGGCCTGGCAAAGACCACCATCGTAAAGGTGGTCTCCCAGCTCATCGACACGAAATTCCAGCGAATACAGTTTACTCCCGACATGCTTCCAGCTGACCTTATCGGGACGCTTATCTATAACCAGAAAACTGGAGGATTTGACACCAAGAAAGGCCCTCTTTTCGCGAACATCATTCTGGCGGACGAGATTAACCGGTCTCCGGCCAAAGTCCAGAGCGCCCTGCTGGAAGCTATGCAGGAGAGACAGGTGACGATCGGCGATCAAACTTTTCCCCTGGAGGACCCCTTTCTGG
>JBHIAI010000146.1:0-3898 GCA_046861655.1 Fidelibacterota bacterium
GCCCTTCCCTTTGTCCATCTCTGCCAGATAAGCATCCAGGCTCATCCCCGTGGGAACCTTCAGCATGGTTTCCTGAAACCGATAATGACCCGTTTTCTGCGAAAGGGTGGCCTTCACATACTTGACATTGGAAAATGCCGGCTTCTGCTGAGCCCTGGCTGCCTTATCGGCAAAACTCCGTTTCTTTGCCATATCGCTGGCCTCCTTACCAAAATATGGTGGCAAATATAAGGCCCTTGGGGATAAAAAGCAGGTATACCATGTCAGGCTACGGAACTTCCGTCTGCCGGAATTCAAAATCCATCAGATCCCCGTCGGACCACGAAGCGGGCTTTTTCTCGCCGGCGACAACCCTCATGGTGTTGGAACCGGTGAACTCGAAGAGGGCAAAACGTCTGACACCCGATTCGAACTGAATCGTCAGTTCGTACGGCCGAGTGGTGAAGTCCACCTTGTAACGGCCCACCTCCTTTTCCTGAATGCGTGTCCCCATAACGACCCCCTGGGAAAACCCTCCCCCTTCCTGGAAGGTCCATATGGCGGTAAGAAGAGCCCCCTTCCACAACCAATCCCCTTTGAGATCACGGATGAGATCAATATTCTCCACGGACTGGGGACGGGATTCATTCCCCGCCAAATCTTTCCCTGAAACCGTTAGGGTATAGGAAGTCCCTTCCTGAAGATCCTCGATCCCCGGAAGGGTGATACCGTCGTGCGTTCCCTCCTCGAGAAACTCTTCCGGCACGGACAATCGGTGGGGGGAACCGGGATCGCTCACCCCGGACTCGCTGACCCAGGTGAAAACGATTTCGGACATGACCTCGCTGCTGGTGATAGAAACGGGAGTATCCTTTTTGAAAGTCCGGGGTATCGGGGAATTGAGCTCGACCTTGAGCTTGGGTGCGGTGATATCATAGGTGACGCCCGTGATGGTCACAGGGGAGGCCTGGTTGTTTGCAGAATCGGTGCCTTCGAAAACAATGTCGTAAGCCTTACCGTCGACCAGTTCCGGCGAATTCTCAAGCACGATCTCTTCGTGAATTCCCCCCTGACGTTCAGTTTCCGTCATGGTGCTCACCTGGGGAGGGCCACCATCCTTCGGGGCCCACGTGACCTGTCCATCTGCCAGGGGTTCGCTCAGCTCATAGGTCAGGCGGACGTGGTTCACATGGGTGGAGTTGCCAGGAACCGTCACCGCCAGAACAGGGGGAGTGTCGTCAAAAGCTACCTGCTCTGCCGTGACCGGTTCGGCCTCGTTCTGGGCGAAATCCTTCCCTCCAAACGTTACGGTGTAGACGGCCCCGCTGACGAGACTGGGCAGTTGGGGTAAGATTACCTCCTCGTGCCTCCCTTCGGAAAGCGTCTCCCCGGTAAGTTCAATTTCGTAGGGAGATGAAGGGTCTTCCTCTCCACCCGTCCTTACCACCGACACGAATCCACTTGCAAGGGATTCACTTACCGTGTAGGTCAGATGGAAATCATTCACAGAAGCCCCGCTGCCAGGTTCCTCGAGAACAAGGCGAGGAGGAACAGAATCAAATGTCAAGTTCTCCACGGTTACATCCCCTGACGTATTACCTGCCGGGTCTCTCCCTGAAAAGTTCAAGGAATAAACGGCATCCTCAACAAGGGGCTCCTGGTTGGCCAGCACGATGTCCCTGTGGTCCCCGGGAGCAAGTTCCTCCTGGACCAGGGAAAATGAGTGAGGGGATTGAGGGTCGTCAGATCCTCCTGTTCGGGTCCAGATAGCTCTGCCTTCCGCCAATCCTTCGCTCAATCCGTACGTAACGGCCGTTGAATTGATGAATTGCCCCTGAACGGGAGCGGTCACGGTGAGAACCGGAGGCGTTGCGTCGAATGTGATGCCCGTAAGAGTCGCGGGCTCTCCCTCATTGCCCGCGGCGTCACTGCCCGAAAGCGTTATCGTGTACACTGCTCCGTCCTTAAGGTCGGGTGCTTCCGTCAACTGGATGTCCGCGTGTTCCCCGGCCGAGAGCTCTTCTCGAGTCAGCCGTGATGCGTACGGCGCGTCGGGATCAGCCTGTCCCGATTCCCACGTCCATGCCACCTCCCCTTCCCTCAGCGATTCACTTAGCCTGTACGTCAGCCTGGGAGCGTTTAGATACGGTGACTCCCCGGAGGTCCGCAGGATCAGAACCGGTCTTACGCTGTCAAAGGTCACCGATTCGATGACCATTCCAGACGCCCGGTTGCCCGCCCGGTCCCATCCATCGAACGCAAGGGAATAGATCCCCCCGCTCACCAGGTCGGGCAAAGATTCAATGGTGATCTCCTGGTGATCCCCAGCCGTGAGTTCCCCGGATGCCAGGGACTGGACATGGGGAGACCCGGGATCCTCGACCCCTCCTGTTCGAGTCCAGGTGATGGAACCCTCCCGCAAGTCTTCGCTGAGACTGTAGGAGACTACAGGTGAGTTCACCGCACCGGATGGAGCGGGAGAATTGGCCACGATGACCGGGGGACTGACATCGAACAGAACGCTGTCAACCACAACGGAATCCGCCCGGTTTCCTGCAGGATCTTGCCCGCTGAGGACAATCCGGTAAACGGATCCGTCCACAAGCGGCGGGGTTTCAGTCAGGGTGAGGTTTTCGTAAACTCCCGCCAGGAGCTCACTGGAAGCCAGAGCGGAAGCATGCGGTGAGAGGGGATCCTCCGTTCCTCCCATTCTTTTCCAGACAACAACGCCCTGGGACAAGTTCTCGCTTATCCGGTAAGATACCTCCGCGGAGTTTATCACCGATCCTCTTTCCGGCAACATGAGGGCCAGAGTGGGAGGAACGGCGTCAAAAGTCACAGGGTCTACCACGACCTCATGGGCTTCATTGCCCGCCAGATCGCTTCCGGCGAACACCACGGAATACACCGAACCATCCACCAGATCGGGAAAACTGGAGGGCTCAACGTCCGGGTGATTCCCTGCGTCCAATTCTCTTTCACCCAGCTGAAGGGTATGGGGGGATCGAGGATCCTCCTCACCCCCTTCCCAGACCCACCTCACGTGGAGACTGTCCAGCCGCTCGGAAAGAGAGTACGATACGAGCGGACTGCTCACGAAGGTCGAAGGTTTCGGCTTCGTCACCGCGATCGTGGGGGATTCGTTGTCAAAGGTCACTCCGGAAACGGTGACCGTCTCCGCGGCGTTTCCTGCCCTGTCTGTGCCCTGGAACACGAGAGTGTAGGTGGCACCACTCACAAGTTCCGGAGGTTCGCGGGGCACAAGGTCCACGTGAGGTCCGGCTGACAGGGAGGGTCCCTCGAGCGATATGCGATGGGGCGCTGCCATATCGGGCTGACCGCCTGAATGATTCCAGACGACAACAGCCTCGTTCAATGTTTCGCTCAATTCGTAAGAAAGTGAAGAGGTGTTTATGTGGCTGTCGGCCACGGGAGAGGTCAGCAAAATGATCGGTGGGGTTTCATCGTAGACTACACCAAGCGATTTTCCGGCTGTGGCACGGTTCCCCGCCCGATCCTCCCCGTTGAATTCCACGGTATATACAGCCCCATCTCTCAGGGAGAGAGGAGGCGTCAAAAGCACATCAAGATGGGTCCCTTCCTCCAGAAAGGTGTCGGCAAGGGTCACTACATGGGGCGACCCATTATCGGGAGATCCTCCCGATCTTGTCCACGTGACCGCACCTTCGGCCAGTCTCTCCGACAAGACGTAAGATATGCGGGATTGATTCTGGTGGGATGAATCCTCAGGTACATCGAGAGTTATGACGGGTGCCCGGGTGTCAAAAGTAACCTTGTCCACACCCACGTCTTCGGACGCGTTTCCAGCCCGGTCGACTCCGGTCAGGACGATGGCATAGACGGCTCCTTCCGCCAGATCAGGTGGGTCTGACAACAGGTGATCCACGTGTTGTCCTGA
>JBHIAI010000147.1:0-3845 GCA_046861655.1 Fidelibacterota bacterium
GGGGGTGAAGTCGAGCCTGTGAGTCACCCCCGCCCTGGCGTTCACGCGGTCTCCCCGGGCCTGTAGACCGCCTGAACTCTCCTGAAAACGGAACTCACCCGTGCGTTCTTCCTCGTCATACCGAAGGTAAGGGTGAAAGGGACCCGGAAGAAAGGTGGCACCGAACCGCCCTCGGGTCCATACCGATTCCTCTACCTCGAAATCGGTGCCCCTGGGGGATCTTCCAGACCGTGTGAAATCAAGGGAAACATGGGGCATCCAGTGGGAGGAAAAGGTGGTGGACCCATACCAGCGTCGAGAGTTTTGACGGGAATCACCATAGGTACCGTATGACAATTCGGTGTTCACCCTCTCCCCGATTCGGTGACGGACTTCAAGGGTGTGCACGCTGCGATCACTCTTCTCCACGGCGTTCCGGCTTTTCTCACCTTCGGTAAGATTCCACTCCCTGTCGAATTCTACTTCTCTGGTTCGCTGAAGGGCCGAGAATCTTTCGTCGAGACGGCTGGAATTCACCTCCAGGGCCAGGGAGCCGGCGCGTCCCGGAAGTACCTGAGTGTGGAGAAATTCCACGGACCCGGCCGCTCCAAGATTATTTCCGTCATCCCAGTCAGAGATGAGGTTTCTGTCCCGCTGGGAACCTGCCAGTTCCATCACTACCCGGGTGGAATCGAAAAGCGTAACCTCGGTAACCATATTCACCATCTGGTGTGACTCTGGCGATGGAAGGGGCCTCCAGGGGACGTACAGGTCAGCCCCGGATGTCCGTTTGGCTTCGGGAACGTACTCAAAAATGACGGAACCGTCTGGAGCAATCTTCCGGGTGTATTCCCCGTCGGATCCCAGGTTATGAAACGATATCCGGTACAACGGCTCCATTCCCATTCGTTCTTCCGGGACAACGTATACAAACACCGAATCCGAGGAACTATCCGGGCCGGGCCTCCTGACATAGTCACCCGCGGAATCACGGCTCGCGGTCACGATCTTCGCCAGTCCGTCGCCGGACTGCCCTAGAACCCGCCGTTCCTCATCACCCAAACCGAGGGGGAGCTGGCTCTTTAGATCATCCTGTTCCCTGACCCAGCCCACGGACACCCTGGCCCTTTCGTCGACAAGCGACCGGTGGAAGGCCAGAGAGGCCACATTCCTCCGGTACGAAAGATCCGAATACTCGAATTCAACGGCGACACGCCTGTTGCTGTCCATCAGACGCTTGGGAGTGAAAGAGATTTCGCCCCTGGCATAATCGATCACGTAGTCCCGGTTCTCCCCTCTGTACATTCTTTCTCCGTCCACCCAGACTTTCTCCGAACCGGCCATAACGCGGACGTTTTCCTGACCTGACTCCGAAAGAAGGGGATACGGGCCCTGATTCCCGTCCTCTCCCCGGAACTCCTGCCGGCGGAACCGGCCACCGGTCCCCCCCAGATATCCCTCCATACCTCCGCCAGCCGATCCCGAACTGACATGAAGACCTTCAAGCCTGCGGGTGACATTCAGGAACTGGCCTATCGGGAGGTTCATGTCCAGATCTCCCGCTTGAACTCTGGCTCTTGGATGATTCACTTCAAGATATACTTTATCAATTTCACTCAGGGTTTGAGTATCTCCTCCAGGGGAAATCGGAGAGTTTTGGTCTGAGAGCGTTCCCGACACAGTCATATCATCCGAGACTCGTCCCTGAAGGCTCAGTCTCAGCCCCCCATCCAGGGACATGCCCGTTGAAGGGGAGAGCGAAATACCCCTGAAGATAGTTCCGTTGGCAACCAGGGGAACCGTGCTCCCCCTGGAAACCTGGGGAAGATTTGGGGGAAGCTCATGGGAAGACGAATCTCCGTGGAGCCTGGGGAGGGACGCCAGCAACGGGTCTGTTCTTACGGGAAACGGGGTGGACAGATACCGGTAGGAGATCGAATACGCGGAATCTGACCTGGCAGGTTCCTCCAGAATAATCTTCCCGGGAATGGATTGGAGACGGTAGGACGTAACGACAATTCCCCCTGCCATGACGCGTTCCGTTCCATCGATGACAAACGTGTGACTCAGGACGAGTACGCTATCCCCCATCTGGACAAACACCGTGTCCCTGGCGGAGGTGGTCTGAAAGGTATCATCGGCGCCGGATGATTGAGCGGGGAACACCGCAAGGAGGGTGGTCAGGGCAACGGCTGAGATGATGGGACTAGTATTCAAGAGATCTCAGAGTGGATGAGTACAGTTTCCCCGAAGTTTCATCGGCCACATAGACCACGTTCTTGACCACAGCGAAATCCCGAGGAACCAGTGCCGGCTCTTCGACCGCCGTGGACGGAATAAGCCGGAAATCGCCGGTGGAGGGAGACAGGTCGTAGAGATGACCTGAGGGCCCCATCACCAGCCAGCGGTCGCGCCACCACTGGACCAGCCGCGAGTCCGGTTCTGGAAGGAGAATCTTCCTTCGGATATACCCTGTTCGGGAGAGGATCATGAAGACTCCCTCACTGACATCCACCAGGCCAATCTGGTCCTCAGGTCCCATGGAAAGATCGGAGATTTCACCGAAGCGGTTCCGGCCATACGCCGCACCTCCCATGGTGGCCACGAGTCTACCCGCGCCAGAAATGAGGGTAAGTTCCCAGTCTCCGGAGCTGACCACTACCAGCTCTCCCAGCTGATTCTGACCCATTTTGAAGGGGAGGTTAACGGCATCGGGACCAAGGTTTGTCAGGACCTTCTCCCCCACGTAATTGAGTTGCCTGTCGAAAACCAGGATTCGGTGTGTGGCCATGTCGCACACCAGAACGTCCAGTCCCGGTGAAGCGTCAATATCGGTGGGAAGAGTAAACAGGTCTCGTTGATCCCCCCATCCCCCCGCCGTTTTGGGGTGGGAGCCATCGCCGGGAAAAAGCAGAATTCTGTAGTTGTCCCCGTCCACAACATAGAGGTCCCCGAACTGGTTGGCGGCCAGGAGGGTAGGTCTGATCGGGGGATCCTGAAGGGATTCCGGAAAGGGCCATTCCCTCCACCCGGTTCGGATGGCCTGGGCGAAGAGTACTTCCAGTCCCATCAATCCGGCGACGATGAATTTTCCGGCGGATCCGGTCACGGACGGGTGGAACTCAGCGGTCGGGCTCGGCCGCCGACTCACCGGGAATTCTGGAGCGGAGTCTGAGAATGAAGGTAACCCCAGCGGTGATCATCCCCACGGATAGGATCTGGGCCCCGGTAAGCCCAAGGAGGTATCTGGGATTGGTTCGGATGAATTCTATGAAGAATCTCTCCACCCCGGCCAGGACCAGATAGAGGAAAAAAAGCATTCCGTGAGGTTTCAGTTTCGTCCTCAGGTTCCACAGGACGCCAAAGAGAATCAATCCCAGACCGGTCTCGTACAGTTGGGTAGGATGGACAGGAGTATCGATGGGGGGAGTCCCTTTGGGAAACGCTATTCCCCAGGGCAGACTACAGGCCACGCCGTAATCATCTCCCACCAGAAAACAGCCGATCCGGCCGATGGCGTACCCCAGCATCACCAGGGGGGCCAGGGCGTCGGCCATGGGAAGCCACGGCTCACCCCTTTTCTTGAGAAGCAGGGTGACAGCGATGAGGCCCCCGACCAACCCCCCCAGGAAAACCAGTCCAGCACCGCCAAAAATCATCCCGAAGGGATGCCTGACGAAACGGTCAAGATTCTCTACGATGTAATAGACTCTGGAGCCTACGATTCCTCCTACCGCGGCCCAGAAAACGATGTCACCGGCCAATCTGGGATCTTTTCCCCTTCGTTTGAGCTCACTTTTCAGAAGAACGTAGTCCACCAGAAAGGCCACGACCAGCATAACACCGTAGGAATAGATCTTTACCGG
>JBHIAI010000148.1:0-3799 GCA_046861655.1 Fidelibacterota bacterium
TATAAGGACCGCTGGAGGGTGAGGTCGGCGGTCAATGTGTCCACCTCAATGGAGCCCATCATCGGGTCCATCAGGCGGAACCTGTATGCCTCGGTGGGTGTGGGAGTACTCACCATCGTTCTGGTGGCCGCCGTGCTGCGGATCTTCATGAAGCTTGTGGTACTGAAACCCCTGGCTTTGATCGGGGGAACGGCCCGGCAGGTGGGCGAGGGGAACCTGGCCGTGCGGGCCAGCGTGACTTCCCAGGACGAGATTGGAGTGCTGGCTCAGGAGATAAACCGGATGATTCAGGGCTTGAGAGAGCGGCTGCACCTCACCAAATTCGTATCGGCCGGAACGATACAGGCGGTGGAAACGGCAGACCTGCAGGGGGTGACCCTGGGCGGCGTGCGGAAGGAGGCCACCGTCCTGTTCTCGGACATCAGGGGGTTCACCGCCTATTCAGAGAAGGTGGAACCCGAGCACGTGGTTGAAATGTTGAACACCATTCTGAATGAGCAGGCACAAATTGTGAGGGAATACCACGGAGATATTGATAAGTTTGTGGGGGATGAACTGATGGCTGTTTTTCAGGGTGACACCATGGTGGAGGACGCCGTGAGTTGCGCCGTCGCTCTCCAGAAACGGGTCGCCCTCCTGAATGAAACCTACGAGGTTCCCACGCCCATCGGAATCGGTATCAACGCCGGACCCATGATCATGGGGGCAGTGGGGAGCGTTGACAGAATGGACTATACCGTCCTGGGGGACGCCGTGAATCTCGGTTCTCGCCTGTGCAGCAGCGCAGGGCCGGGAGAAATTCTTCTGTCCAGTCAAACCGCTGATCTTCTGCCGCAGAACCACCCCTTCAAGCTCAATCCGCGGAACGCCATTTCCTTAAAGGGCAAAACCGAGGCCGTCCCGGTGGTTGAAGTGATCTACGACTCCTGGGACGATGGGTCTCGATCCACGATCTTGGTGGATAAGGAGTGACCATGAATATCCAGAAGGTGATCCAGCATACCAGGGATCATGAGGCTGACCATGTGGAGGAGTTGAAAAATCTTATTGCCGTTCCCAGCATCTCCAGCGATCCGGAACATGCCGGGGATGTCCGGCGCTGTGCTGAACTGTTGCGGGAATGGATGGAGGGAATCGGTCTTGAGAACGTGAGGGCTTTCAAGACCTCGGGCCACCCCATCGTGTACGGTGAGTGGTTGGGTGTTCCCGGTAAGCCCACGGTTCTGATCTACGGCCACTACGATGTGCAGCCCGTGGATCCCGTGGAGTTGTGGGAAACCCCGCCGTTCGAAGCCTCGGTCAGGAACGGGAGGATGTTCGGACGGGGAACGGCCGATGATAAGGGTCAGGTTCACATGCACCTGAAGGCCCTGGAATCGTGGATGAAAGTTCACGGGTCTCTCCCGGTGAATGTGAAGTTCATCGTAGAGGGGGAGGAAGAAGTTGGAAGCGAGAATCTGGGGGCATTTCTGGGGACTCATAGGGACCTGTTGTCAGCGGACCTGGCCGTCATTTCTGACACGCCTATGTTCAAGAAGGGTTTGCCGTCCATCTGTTACGGGTTGAGGGGACTGGCCTACTTTCAGCTGGACCTTGAGGGATCGAAGCAGGACCTCCATTCCGGGTCGTTCGGAGGGGCGGTGAAGAATCCGGTGCATGCTCTTGCGGAAATCCTGGCCGGCCTGAAGGACGACCGGGGCCGGGTGGCCATTGACGGGTTTTATGACGACGTGGACCCGCTGGCTCAGGAAGAGAGGGAAGCCCTGGCCGGGCTTCCCTTTGACGAGGAGGCCTACCGCCAGGAAATCGGCGCCCCCCGGTTCTTCGGTGAACAGGGGTACACGGTCCTGGAAAGCCTGTGGTGCCGTCCTACTCTGGATGTGTGCGGAATCTGGGGAGGGTTCACGGGGAAAGGGGCGAAGACTGTCATTCCATCTTCAGCCCATGCCAAAGTGAGCATGCGTCTGGTATCCCGCCAGGATCCGGACAGGGTAGCCGGCCTGTTCGAATCCCACATCCAGAGGACAGTTCCCCCAGAAGTGAAGGTCACCATCACCAGAATGCATGGGGGGCTGCCGTACGTCGCGGACACGTCCCATCCTGCGTTCCAGGCGGCCCGGAGGGCCCTGAAGAAAGGGTTCGATACAGAATCTGTGTTCATCAGGGAGGGAGGATCCATTCCCTTCGTGGAAGCCCTCACCCGGTCCTTAGGCATTCCTTGTCTTCTGGTGGGATTCGGACTGCCGGACGAGAACGCCCATTCGCCCAACGAGTGGCTCGATCTGGAGAATTACCACAAGGGGATTGAGAGCATCATCCGTCTTTACGACGAACTCTCCGGGCTTTCATGACGATGTTCCTTAAGGTGATCAGCCTGAGCCTGTCCGTCCTGGTATGCGGCCGGTCGGCCCTGGGTCAGTCCGGTTCCCCGGGCCTGGTCACCGACATCAAGGTGGAAGGAAACAGGGTCACCAAAGACTACATCATCGAAAGGGAAATACAGCACCCTGAACTCGCACCCTTTGATTCATCGGTGGCGGCGGAAGACCGAAACCGCATTGACAATCTGGGCATATTCAGCGATGTCCGCTTTCGGTTGGAAGCCAACGGGGATGGCTCCCATACCCTGATCTACCGCGTGCAGGAGACCTGGCGCATCTTTCCCGTACCTGTCGTTCTTTACCAGGAAGAAACGGGCTGGTCGTATGGAGCGGCGGTGCTGGTGAAGAACTTCCGGGGGCGAAATGAAATCCTTCAAGCCGCTGGGGCTATGGGAGGGACAGTGTTCGGTGCCCTTCAGTTTGAAAATCCATGGATTGCCGGTGACCACGTTTCGATGCGGGCTCACGCCTACCGGACGGTCTTCAACCACCCCTTTCTCGGGTTCAGTTACCACGAAACGGACCTGGAGGTAACTTTAGGACGGTACTTTGGGTATGAATGGAAGCTGTGGGTGACGGCCAGCGTGGAAGAGCGTATGGCCAAGTTTTTTGAAAAGAACAAGGATGCCCTCAGGCACCGGTATTTTCAATCGAAGTTTCTCCTGATCCATGACACTCGCGACCTGTATATCGATCCGTCCCGGGGAATCAAGATCTCGGGTGAGCTGCGGCCGGAGGTGGGTCTGGATGGGAATTCACCCTTCAACGCTTTCTGGGAAGTCCAGGCCAGCGCCTGGCGTACCCTTGTTGCAGGACCGCACCAGTGGGTAGCGGGGGGCTCGGTTTTCCTGCACACCTACACAGGCGAAGGGATTCCGTACAAGATTCTCATGGCAGGAGGGGCGGAATCCATCCGGGGATGGGCGGTTCTGGATTCAGCCAGCTACGAGGGCCAACGTTTCCGGGCAGGTCTCAATATGTACACCGCAACTCTGGAACTTCGTCAGACCCTTGTGCCGAAGTACGTGACCCCTTTGGGAACGGAGTTCGGGGTGATCCTGGCAGAGTTTGTGGACCTGGGACGGGCTCACGACGACGTGTTGTCCCTGTTTCAGGCGGCGCCCATGGCGGGGGTTGGGGTGGGAGTCCGGGTCTTTATTCCCGGTGCCCAGCTGCTGCGCATCGATTATGGGATCGGCTATTACCGGGGCAGCTGGCAGTCCGGTCGATGGCATCTTTCCCTGGGGCACAAGGTTTATGATTTGAGCATTAAACTGTGGGAAAGAGATCATGAGTCCAGGCAAACAGCTTGATGATCTGGTGGACAGATTCTACGATGACTATTTTCAATTCAATCCTACCAAAGGACGGGAGATGGGATTCAGGAAATACTGCGGTCGCATTCCCGACCTGTCCTT
>JBHIAI010000001.1:0-107026 GCA_046861655.1 Fidelibacterota bacterium
GATGTTCGCGCGGATGGCACACAGTTCAAGAAAAAGACAGCCGGAAGCTTCTGGCCCCTTTTGGCCGGGATATCATCCAGGAACCAGGCCGACCGGCTGGTCCAGCACCTGAAAAACCCCGAGGAATTCTGGCGACCCATGGTGTTCCCCACCCTGTCTGCGGACGAGGAAGAATACAGACCCGACGGAGGGTATTGGCTCGGAGGTGTATGGGCGCCCACCAATGTTATGATCATCAAAGGCCGTCAAAACTATGGCTATGAGGATTTTGCCACAGAGGCCACCGAGAGGTACCTGTCGGGTATGGCCCAGGTGTTTAAAGAAACGGGTACGGTCTGGGAAAACTATGCACCGGAATCCCTTGAACCGGGAAATCCCGCCAAGGGCGATTTCGTGGGATGGACGGGATCCGGCCCCATAGCCCTTCTTATTGAAAACATTCTGGGCCTTCGAACCGACGGTGTTCGCCAGCATTTGACCTGGCGTCTCAAGCGTGTTGACCGCCACGGAATAGAGAATCTCAAGGTGGGTGACGTCCAGGTGTCCGTAATCTGCGAGGGGCGTGAGAGTTCGGACTCCCCGGCCGTCCTGAAAGTGGCCTCCAACAAACCATTTACTCTCACGGTGATCCACCCGTCCGGAGAAGAAACGTTCACCCTTGAGGAAGGGGAGCACATCATGACTGTTGGAAGCAGTGACTGAAGACGATATCTGGTGGAAGAACGCCGTTTTCTACCAGATCTATCCTCGTAGTTTTATGGATGGGAATGGGGATGGTGTGGGAGATCTCCAGGGAATCTTAGACCGCCTTGGTTATCTGGAGGATCTGGGCGTGGACGCTGTCTGGCTCTCGCCCATCTATGCCTCTCCAATGGCAGACTATGGTTATGACGTTTCGGACCATACGTCCGTCGATCCCGTATTTGGGGATCTGGCAACGTTCCACCGGCTTGTGGTTGCTGCTCACCGTCGAAACCTGCGTGTCCTGCTAGACTACATCCCGAACCACACCTCAGATCGGCATCCCTGGTTTCTTGAATCCCGTCGGAGCCGGAATAATCCCAGGCGGGATTGGTACATTTGGAAGGATCCGAAGCCGGACGGAACCCCCCCTAACAACTGGGAATCGATCTTCGGAGGTTCGGCCTGGGAGCGCGACGAACGCACAGGACAGTACTATCTGCATCTTTACTTGAAAGAACAGCCTGACCTGAACTGGCGTAACCCGGAAGTGATAGATGCTATGCACGATGTGCTTCGGTTTTGGCTGGACAAGGGGGTAGATGGCTTCCGTGTGGATGCCGTTGTGGGCTGCATCAAGGATGCAAACTTTTCTGACAATCCACCCATAAAGGATGACCATCCGGCCAAGGCATGGGGCCTGACCCGCGAGCCCGTGTTTACCTCCAACCAACCTGAAATCCACGAGATGGTACGAGGTCTTCGTGGTGTTTTGGACGGCTACGACGGCAATCGTGTGATGATCGGGGAAACGTGGGCGTTCGATCCGAGCGTATTGGTGTCCTACTACGGGAAGAATCTGGATGAATTCCACATTCCGTTTAACTTTATGGGGGCCGTTGCCACCTGGAACCCACAGGAGATGAAACGGGCGATCTCCTCTTACTACGATGCTCTTCCCGAAGGAGCGAGTCCCAATTTCGTGTTTGGCAGTCATGATGTCCATCGGCTGGCGACGCGATTCGGGCCCCAGAATCACCGTTCGGTTGGCATGTTGCTGTTGACGTTGCGGGGCATTCCAACGCTGTACTATGGTGACGAACTGGGGATGGAGGACGCAGACATACCTGAGGAGCTCAGACGGGACCCGTGGGGGAAAGCCATGGCGGGCCTTACCCTGGGCCGCGACCAGGAAAGGACCCCCATGCAGTGGGACGATTCCCCCAATGCGGGATTTTCCCCGCCAGGAGTCCAGACGTGGTTGCCGGTAAACAGGAACTACGAGGAAACGAATGTCTCCCGTCAGCGCCAGGACCCTGAGTCCACCCTGAATTTCTACAGAACCCTGTTATCCCTTCGGCGGAAGATGCCCGCGCTAACCCGGGGGGATCTCACCTTTGTGAAAGAAGTCCCATCGGACATCGTAGCCTATGTACGGTCTGTCCGGGGGCAACGGGCACTGGTAATCATCAATTTCAAGGACTCTGAGCACAGGTTGGACCTGTCCGCCCTGGGCCAATCAGGCAAACGGCTACTGTCTTCCCGGTTCGATCCACCGGGAGGGGTGCCCATGTCCGAGTTGCAGGTGAACCCACATGAGAGCTTGCTCGTCGAGCTGATGTGACGTGGCAGTTTTGAACCCCATCGATATCGCACTCATCGGCGGCTATTTCGCTGTGGTTTTTGGGATCGGGTATTGGGCAGCCCGCCGGGAGAAGAACGAAAGTGCGGACTATTTCCTGGCGGGGCGTGATGTGGGCTGGCTTGCGGTGGGTGCAAGCCTGTTTGCGTCGAACATCGGGAGCGAACATTTGATAGGGCTGGCGGGTACGGGCGCGGCCAGTGGGTTGGCCGTGGGCCATTTCGAATGGCTTGCCGCTCTGATACTCCTCCTGCTTGGGTGGGTATTCGTGCCGTTTTATATGAGAAGTGGTGTCTATACCATGCCGGAGTTTCTGGAGCGCCGCTACAATTCCGCCTCTCGATGGTACCTGACGACCATATCTGTGATCGGATATGTGCTCACCAAGGTCGGTGTTACCTTGTTCGCCGGAGGGTTAGTAATAGGAGAGCTCACGGGCCTGAATATTTGGATAAGTGCAGGGGTACTGGTCATCGCAACGGGGATATACACAGCGGCAGGTGGATTGCGGGCTGTTATCTACACGGACTTAATGCAGGCGTTTGTGCTTATTCTCGGTTCCATCGGTTTGACGGTACTGGGTTTGATCGAGGTGGGAGGCTGGCAGGGTCTTCAGACTCGAATGCCCGCCGATTTCTTCTCCATCTGGAAGCCCTCCAATCATCCCGATTTCCCCTGGACGGGAATTGTCTTTGGTGCGCCCATTCTTGGCGTGTGGTACTGGTGCACGGACCAATTCATCGTTCAGCGGGTTCTGGCCGCCCGGAACCTGGAACAGGCCCGAAGGGGAACAATTCTCGCTGGATTCCTGAAAATCCTGCCCGTTTTTATCTTCGTCCTCCCCGGGGTCATCGCCGCCGCCCTGTATAGTGACATAAGTGGATCCACTACAGACCGGGCTTTTCCTGCGCTGGTTAGCCGGTTGTTACCCGTGGGCCTGAGAGGGCTCGTAATCGCCGGACTGTTGGCAGCTCTAATGAGCTCCCTTAGTTCCGTTTTTAATTCGTGTTCCACCCTGATTACGTGGGATTTCTATAAGAAGCTCAAGCCTCAGGCAAGCGAAAGGCATCTGGTCACCGTGGGCCGGATCGCCACCGGGGCGGTGGTGGTTTTGGGACTGCTCTGGATTCCGTTCATGAAGTACATCTCCTCGCAGCTCTACATCTACCTCCAGAGCGTTCAAGCCTATATCGCTCCCCCCATCGCGGCCTGTTTCCTGGTGGGCCTTTTCATCCCCCGGCTGAACGGGAAGGGGGCCATCTCGTCTCTGGTTACGGGGTTTGTCCTTGGAACGTTCCGATTGGTCCTGGAATTAGTAAACGGTACGGATAAGGCAGGATTGACAGATGGGACAGTGTGGACCTGGATCGCCGAGATCAATTTTCTCCACTATGCGGTTCTGCTGTTTGTGGTGTGCAGCCTGGTGTTGGTCATCGTGAGTTTCTTGACCCGGCCTCCGTCGAAAGAGCAGATTGAGGGACTCACCTATTCCAGTGCCGGGAGAGGCCTTGTTGCGGACAGACCAGGCGTGGTTCTGTCTGTTGTACTGGCCGTAACGATAGGCCTTCTGTGGGTCGTCTTTGCGTAGGCAAACGTGATTGATATCGTCATAGTCCTGGCCTTTGTGGCCTATAGCGTTTCCGCGGGTTTTAGGGCCCGGTCGAAAGCCTCCAAGAATCTGGAGGAATACTTTCTGGCCGGCCGGACGGTTGCCGGATGGAAAGCGGGCTTTTCTATGGCTGCAACCCAGTACGGGGCGGATACGCCGCTTCTGGTCACGGGACTCATCGCCACGGGTGGCATCTTCATGTTGTGGCGGTTGTGGATCTACGGACTGGCCTTTTTGATGATGGGCTTTGTCCTGGGCCGGGCCTGGCGGAGAGCCCGGGTATTGACAGACGCTGAATTCACCGAGATCCGCTACAGCGGTAAAGGGGTGTTGACCCTGAGGGCCCTCAAGGCTATCTACTACGGCACGGTAATCAACTGCACGGTTATGGCCATGGTGCTGGTAGCCGCCACCCGCATATCCGAAACCTTCCTGTTCTGGAATGAATGGTTGCCGCCGAATGTTTACCATACGATCCTCACCTGGGTGAAAGGGGTGGGTGTCCCGCTGGCATCGGGTGCCACGGGCCTGGACATCTACGTGGCCACTACCAACAATATCATCAGCATCCTGGCCATTCTGGCCTTTACCGCCTTATACTCCACCACCGGAGGGCTCCGGAGCGTCATCGCCACCGACATCGTTCAGTTCTCCATCGCTATGGTGGCAACGTTCATTTACGCCGTGATCGCTGTCTCCAGGGCCGGGGGGCTGGGAACCATGATCGACAGGATGGTGGAACTGTACGGGGAGATTCGAACTGCAGAAATTCTTTCTTTCAGCCCCACCTCGTGGGATGCCGTACTCCCGTTTCTTGTCCTCATAGGTCTCCAGTGGTTCTTCCAGATGAACAGCGACGGCACAGGGTATCTGGCCCAGAGAACCATGGCCTGCCGGACAGACCAGGGAGCCCGTCTGGCCGGATTCGTGTTCACCGTGGCCCAGATCCTGGTGAGAAGCCTCTTCTGGTTGCCCATCGGCCTGGCCCTTTTGATCATCTATCCGTACGATCCAGCCGCCACGGCCGGAGAAACCTTTGTCGCGGGCAGGGAGATTCTCTTTGCTACCGGTATCAGGGACCTGCTCCCGGTGGGCATAAGGGGTCTCATGCTTACCGGTCTGCTGGCTGCCCTGGCTTCCACTGTGGATACCCATCTCACATGGGGAGCCAGCTACTGGAGTAACGACATTTACCTCAGACTCGTAAACCAGCAGTGGCTGAAGAGGGAGCCCTCTTCCAGGGAATTGGTGGTCATCGCCCGGCTGTCCAATATTCTGATTCTGGCCATCGCCCTCACCATCATGGCAAATCTGGGCTCCATTCAGACCGCCTGGTACGTGTCGTTACTGTTCGGAGCCGGTATGGGGTTCGTTCTCGTGATGCGATGGCTGTGGGAGCGTATCAACGTCTATTCAGAGCTGTCGGCCATGGCCACGTCCCTGGTGGTGGCCCCCATCATCCTGTTTACTGTTGAAACGGAGTGGCTGCGGCTGCTCTTGATGTCCGTCGCCTCTACCATAGTGGTTCTCGTGGTAACGCTTTCAACCGGGGAAACGGAACCGTCGGTCCTTGACGAGTTCTATGGGCGCGTGGATCCTCCAGGACGGTGGAGGAAAACGGCAGAGCGCATGGGTCTGGATCCCGACAAATCTGGACGCGTCTTCCGGGAAGGGGCGTACCTGGTATTGTCTACCGCCGCCACCATCTTTTTTCTTCTTGTCGGATTGGGAAAGCTGTTATTCCCCGCTCCCACAGGTTCCTCCTTCTCCGGGTGGCCGTACCTCCTGTTGGGATTGGCCGGCACAGGATTCTGGTGGAAAAAAGTGCGGTCGAAGGGGGGTATTTAAGGCTAAATTAAGAGGATATCCCCCACCGGGTACACCTGAAGCGGTTAGGGAGGATTGGTTGATTTCTCCTGTCCGCCCCGGTGATCCGGTGTGCTCCATGGAGGGTCCCAGGCTGGGGAGATAGGCACAAAACCCTGATTCATCAGGGTCTCATAGAAGGAAAGAATAACCATGCGACTACGTAACCGTTCCACCGGTTTATCCTACACCGGGAATAAACCCTCAGGCTCGCTACGACATTTGGATGATTATCGCGGCATCGTCGAGGATGAGATCCTGGAGGACATCCGAACCCGGGCAAAAGACCTTTCCGGTATCACCCTGGCCCACGTGAATGCCACGGCCTTCGGAGGCGGCGTGGCGGAAATCCTGGACAACCTGATTCTACTCATGAACGACGTGGGTATTCGGACCGACTGGAGGGTACTGCACGGCACTCCAGAGTTCTTCGAGGTGACCAAGAAGCTCCACAACACCCTCCAGGGGATGGACATTCCCTTCACGGACCAAGAGGCCCGGCTGTATGCCTTTATGAGTGAAAAGTTCAGCCGGTTCGCCGATCTTGAACATGATTGTGTCTTTATCCATGATCCTCAACCCCTCCCCCTGGGGCACTTTGTGGAGCATTCTGCACCGTGGATCTGGCGGTGCCACATCGATCTGACCCATCCCAACGGGGGGGCGTGGGATCTGGTGAGGCCGTACGTCCTGGAGTATGACACCATGGTCGTTTCCGGGGAAGCGTACCGCCGCCCCGATGTCAATATCGAGCAGAAGATTATTCACCCGTCCATCGATCCCCTGTCTCCCAAGAACAGGGAACTCTCCCCCGAAACCATTCGGACGTGTCTGGAAAGGGAAAACATTCCTGGAGATAAACCCATTGTCGCTCAAGTTTCCCGGTTTGATCCATGGAAAGACCCCGAGGGGGTGCTGGAAATGTTCCTGAAAGTTCGAAAGGAAGTGGACTGCCGGCTCATCTTCTGCTACAACCTGGCCAGTGACGACCCGGAGGGCGTCCGCATTTATGACAGGATGCTGGAGGCGGCAAAGCCCTACCTGGAGCAGGGAGAGGTTATCTTTGTGAGAGGGGATGATCCAATCGTGGTGAATACCATCCAGCGGTCCGCGGCTGTCATTGTGCAGAAATCAACTCGGGAAGGATTCGGACTTGTCGTTACGGAGGCCATGTGGAAAGGAGCCGCAGTGGTGGCTTCGCGGGTGGGAGGGATTCCCATACAGATTGAAGACGGAGTCTCGGGATTCCTGGTGGAGCCTTCCCATATTGAAGAATGCGCGACAAAGGTTATCCAGTTGCTGAAGGACAAAGATCAGGCCCGGGATCTGGGGACGCAGGCCAGGGAGAGAGTCCGGGAGAGATTTCTCATTACCCGGCATATGACGGACCACCTGGAGCTCATAAAGAGTCTCCTGAACAACCGGGACTAGAAGGGGAGGGTACGGCAGAGCGATGGCACAGGAATTACAAGCTGGCATTGACCTGGGAGGGAGCAAGATTTATATCCTCATCCGGTCGGAAAAGGGGAAAACTCTGGGACGTTCCGTGGGGGAAACACCCCGTGGGGATTCTTTTGAGGCGATAGCCAGGGCTCTCAAGAAACATTTTGACACGGCCTGTGAGCAATCAGGATTGACTGGGGGCGATATTGATGGTATTGGTCTCGGCGTTCCGGGTCCGTTGAATCCCGGCGGACGGGTCTCGGTTATGCCCAACCTCAACCTTAAAGATGTACCCGTGAGAGAGACGGTCGAAACAGTTTTTGAAAAGCCCGTTCAGGTGGAGAACGATGTAAACCTTGCGGTTCTGGCGGAGTTCCATTTGGGGGCGGGAAAAGGTGTGAACTCCCTTTACGGGATTGTTCCAGGAACGGGCGTCGGAGGTGGATACGTGGTGGACGGAAAAATTGTAAGAGGGAAAAACCATACCGCGGGAGAGATAGGACATATGGTCGTAGAACTTGACGGTCCTGTCTGCGGTTGCGGGCAGAAGGGATGTCTGGAAGCTTTCGTGGGTCGGGTGGCGTTATTAAGGAAACTGCGGGCGGCCCGCGAAAGAGGGGAAAATTCAATCCTTTTGGATCACGCCGATCAGGATTTCCGTACGGTGGGGGTGGCGGAATTAAGACAGGGCTGGATTCAGGGGGACCGCTTTACCCGGGGTCTTCTTACCGAAGAAGCCAGGGTTCTGGGTGTGGCAGTGGCCAACGTGGTGAATCTCATCGGTGTGGATGGAGTGGTGATCGGGGGCCGGGTATTCGAAGCCCTGGGGGATGCTTTGTTGCCCATCGTGGAAGAGACCGCCTTCCGCCACGCCATCGGGGGCGGGATGAAGGGAGTGCGCCTGGTGCTGTCGGCTCTGAAAGAAGAGGCGGTGGCCCTGGGAGCCACTTTACTGGCTCTGCGCTCACCCACCAGGCCCGCGGAAGCACTGTAAGATTATTCTTGACATTCATGGCGATAGACCTTTTATTCTATACAGCGGGCCAATTTGTACCGTTTAACTGACTGATACCCTTTTCGCTCGAATATCCGGCCGGATAGGCCGGAACCAACAGCAAGTCCGGCCCGCACAAGAGTCAGTCCAGAAAGAAACATGAGAGGAGGCACTGCCAGTGGCTAGATGTCAGCACTCGCTGAGACTCTACGGCATTCACAATGTGGACAGCATACCTCAAATCGAGGGACTTTCACGGGACCAGCGGTTCGCCCTGGAGGTGGTAGCCCAGGTCCTCCCCTTTCGCACCAACAATTATGTCGTCAATGAGCTTATTGACTGGTCCGATATCCCTGATGATCCTATTTATCAACTGAACTTCATGCAAAGAGCCATGCTTGATCCCCATCATTTTGACGTCATTGCGGCCCTTCTGAAAAGGAACGCATCCCGGGCCGAACTCACCGCTGAGGCAAACAGGATCCGCAGGGAGCTGAATCCCCATCCAGACGGACAGATGACCACCAACATTCCGGTGATGGATGACGAACGAGTCCCGGGCATTCAGCACAAGTACCAGGAGACCTGCCTGGTGTTTCCCGCAAGCGGTCAAACCTGCCATGCCTACTGCACGTTTTGTTTTCGCTGGCCTCAGTTTGTGGGCGAGGCCGATTTGAAGTTCGCCACCGACCAGTCCAGACGGTTTCAGGACTATATTCGAAAGCACCTTGAACTCACAGATGTTCTCTTCACCGGCGGTGATCCCCTGATCATGTCCGCCAGAAAGCTTGGCACGTTTGTACGTCCCCTTCTTGGTCCAGGGTTCGACCATATTCAGACCATCCGGATCGGGACCAAAGCTATTGCCTACTGGCCTTACCGGTTCATTTCCGATGGGGATGCTACCGATCTTCTGTCCCTGTTCGAGGATGTGGTGAAAGCGGGTAAACATCTGGCCTTGATGGCCCATTTCAATCACTGGAGGGAGACGTCCACCCGGTCCAGCCGGGAGGCCATAAGGAGGATCGGGAACACGGGAGCGGAAATCCGGACTCAGTCTCCCCTGATTCGACACATCAATGATGATGCTCGCGTATGGCGGAAGATGTGGAAGGACCAGGTGCGCCTGGGATGTATTCCCTACTATATGTTTGTGGAAAGGGAGACCGGAGCCAACATCTATTTTTCAGTACCCCTGGCTCGGGCTTTCAGGATCTTCCGGGCCGCATATGTCCGGCTGTCTGGATTGGCCCGGACAGTAAGGGGCCCCTCCATGTCGGCCGACCCGGGAAAAGTGAGTGTGGACGGCGTTACAACGCTACAGGGGGAGAAGGTGTTTGTTCTCTCCCTTATTCAGGCCCGGAATCCTGATTGGTGTATGCGGCCTTTCTTTGCCAAATTCGATCGTGAGGCCAGATGGCTGGATGATCTTGAACCTGCCCTTGGGGCCGAATCCTTCTTTTTCGAGAGGCCACGGTCCAGAAAGATCCGCGAGAAAAGGAGACAGAAAAGGACCAGCCTGTTCCACCGTAACTCAACTTTTTTCGGGAGCGTGTCCTGAACGGCTCTTGAGGACTCGTTTGGTCAGTTCCCCCAATATTCGATGGGCCATCCTGGTCTTGGATTCCAGGGGCAGAGTGATCCCCCTTTTGAGGTGCTTGAAGAATAGGATGCCCTCGTTCGTATCGGTTTCAAAACCCGCGTTTGGCCGGTCAGCATAGTTGAGAACGATAGCGTCCAGGTTTTTTTCTCTTAGTTTTTCCAGGGCGTTTTTCCTGCCATTTCCCCGTTCCAGGGCAAATCCTACCACAAAAGCATCGGTGAGAGAGCGGATCCCCTTCACTATGTCGGGAGTGGCAGTCAGCTCAAGGAGAGAAGGCTTGAGGGACTTCTTGATCTTGGACGTTTCGGCGTTGGCGGGTTTGAAATCGGCCACGGCTGCCGCCATGATGACAGCGTCCTGATCTCCGCAACTTTTCCGAACCGCTTCATTCATTTCATCCGCCGTCTCCACCCTGATAACCGTGCAGTCTCGAGGGATATCGATCTGGGTGGGACCGGTGATGAGCGTGACCTGGGCCCCCCGGTCCAGGGCGGCCTGGGCGAGGGCGTACCCCATTTTTCCACTGGATTTATTGGACAGGAACCGAACCGCATCGATAGGCTCCCGGGTGGGACCGGCGGTCACCAGCACCTTTTTTCCGGCCAGGTCCCGCGGTGTATCTGTCTGGTCCAGGCAGGACCGGAGGGAGGTGATGATATCCTCAGGCTCGGCCATGCGGCCCTCCCCCAGGGTGAGGTCGGCCAGAGGACCGTATTCGGGTCGGACCACGGTGACCCTGCGGTCCTCAAGCGTGTCGACGTTTGCCCGGGTGGCCTCCTTTTTCCACATGGTGGTGTGCATGGCGGGAGCGATCACGAGGGGTGCGTCTGTGGTCATGATCACAGTGGACAACAGATCGTCTGCCAACCCCAGGGCTACTTTGGCCAGGATGTTGGCCGTGGCGGGAGCGACGACCAGGACATCTCCCCATCGAGCGGCCTCCACATGGATTTCCCCAGCTGGAGGCACCTCAGGGAAAAGATCAGTGAGAACGGGCTGTCCCGTGAGGGCAGAAAAGGTGGTGGGACTGATAAACTGGGTGGCGGACCTGGTCATCATTACCCGCACGTTTGCCCCCGATTTCCGGAGAAGACGTACGATTTCGCAGGCCTTATAAGCGGCTATGGAACCGGTTACGCCGAGGAGAATATTCTTTCCCTTGAGGTCGGTCATGGTCAGCTCGTGGTAAAGGTGCGAACAGAGGGGACTATGGTACGAAGGTCTGCTGACATATCCTGGAACTGGGTCTGGCATGGGGGACCGTCAGCGTACCAGAAACGGTGATCGCCCGCCCGGCTGATGACCACGATATGGGAACAACGGGTTCCGTAGATTTTTCCGTGTTTACAGGTTTCGGGGTGCTGAGACAGATAGGACGTCACATGCTGGAGCCAGGAATCCTTTGACGCCGTCTCACCGGTGTTTCCGGGAGGATACGGGGGGAGTGTGTCTCCCTGGTTCCCCCCGGGAAGGACCCGGGATCTATCCACATGAGGACGGTAGGGAGTATTGAGGAGGGTGGTCACACCGGGTGACATGGGGTACTGCCTTAGGGACCCGGCGTGCGACAGGACAACGCCATCCGTGGGAGAGGCCACGGCGAGATTAAAGTATTGGTAGAAATCCCGCTTCATCAACCGCCGGACTGTGGTGGCGGCCTCTTCTACGCTTTCACATCGCAGGACATCGAGGGTCAGGAGCCCTCTGGATCGGGTACCGGGCTCGCCCTGGTGTTTTGTTTTTCCATCGGATATCCAGACGTTTGTAATGCTGACAAAGAGACCGTGTTTATTCACCCCCAGCCAGGTCCCTCCCGCCTCCTCGTCCCGGGGGGCAAACACGGGGGGGTTCCCAGGGATGACAGAGGGCGGGGAACTGACCCTTCGATACAGTTCGTCCCGGTTGGCAGCCACCACCACGGGGATACGGGCATCGGGATCGAATCGGATCGTCAGAGTGCACATGCTGATGAAACTTAGACTCGCGATGGGTCCCGGTCAAGGATTGATCTTTGAATCGTTTCCTGGGGGACCGCCGATTGTCAGATCAGGCTTAGAGTTTATTCCTTTCAAGCCTAAATTTCCTCTCTAGTAGACTGTATGAGTAGTTTGCTTACGCTAAATAATGTCATTGGGAGGCTCCCCCGCAATCGCGGGGGAGACATGACAATCTCGTGGCTGCGGACCGGAGAGGAGATGGGATCGCCACGGTCACTCCGCTCCCTAGCGATGACGATATCAAACAAAACCCTTGTAGGGACACCGAGCGAACCGATACCATGAGACAGGTTGTCTTGGGCCGAACCGGCCAGAAGGTATCCGCTATCGGGCTTGGCACCTGGGCCTTTGGGGGTCCGAATCTGGACGGCGACACATCGGTGGGTTGGTCACAGCAGAGTGACGACGATTCAAAGGACGCCCTGGTGCGAAGCTGGGAGCTGGATATCAACCACTGGGATACGGCTGACGTTTACGGTGACGGTCGCTCGGAAAGAGTCATCGGTCAGATGTGGAAAGCGGTCCCCCGGGACCGGATATTCCTGGCCTCAAAAGTAGGATGGGACAAGGGGGACTATGATCACTACTATCACCCCAGTCTGATGCGGAGAAAACTGGAGCAGTCATTGGAGAATATGAAGACCGATGTGATCGACCTGTACTACTTCCACCATTGTCTTTTCGGGAAATCGGGAGAGTTCTTTGACGGTGCCTTGGAAGCCATGCGCCGCTTCCAGGAAGAAGGAAAGATCCGGTTTATCGGTCTGTCGGACTGGGATTCCAAAAAGATCATGACGTATGCTCCAAGGGTACAACCGGATGTGGTTCAGCCTTACAGAAATGTTTCTGATGATACCTACGAGTCAAGTGGCTTGAAATCCTGGGTGGAAAGCCATCAGGCAGGTGTGGTTTTCTTTTCCCCTCTTAAACACGGTCTGTTGACGGGAAAGTATACCGGCCCCGTAACGTTCGGTCCGGGAGATTTTCGTTCCGGAAAGGGTGAGTTCCAGGACATGGCGGTCATCGAAAAAATGAGATCCAATCGCAGGAAACTGCAAGAGCGGTTCCCCGGTCATGCCGAGCCGGTATTGCATGGTGTTGTGGACGCCCTCCTCACGGATGCGCCCACGGGATGTGTTCTGGTAGGGCAGCGGAATCGCCGCCAGGCCGAATCGGCCGGCAGGTTGGGAACGCCGCTAACAGAAGAGGATGCCCGCTGGATTAGATCGCTTTTCGCCAGTTAGGAAACCCAGGTGAGCTACAAACCGTGGAAAAACCTCGAGCACGTTGAGCGGTATGCCACCCGGCGGTATTCCAGCTGGGATCAACGATGGCTTGACCGGAAGGAGCAATGGGCGGTAAGAAGGATGGTCAGCGAGCATGGCCTGTCGGGCCTGATTCTGGACGTACCGGCAGGCTACGGCCGCTTCGTTTCTGTTCTCAGTGAAGCAGGTGATGTGCTGGCGGTTGACCTGGGATTCTTCCCCCTTTTGTATCAGAAAAGGAGGGTGGGGCTGGCCAGAGAGTGCGTCAATGCCCGGGCCCAAAGGCTACCACTAAAAGATAAATCAGTGGACGTAGTCTTCTGCTTCCGTTTGTTTCAACATCTGCACCAGTCTGCCGAGCGGGTGGCAACTCTTCGTGAACTCAGACGAGTGAGCCGGAAATGGGTGCTTCTATCCATGTATGGCTCCACGTTCCTCCACAGGCTGTTCAGGCGAATCGTCCCTCAGCCCTCAGTGATTACCATGGTGGCTCAAGACCGATTCGGCGGGGAGCTCAGAGAAGCCGAATTGACCGTGGTGGAGGATGTAGCTGTGGTTCCGTTGCTCCACGCCCAAAGGATCTATCTGCTTTCGCGACGGTTAGGAGTTGGGAGTTAGGGGGTACGGGTTCCATTAGGGTAAGGCTGAGGCTAAGGCTGATTTTACCTTTGAACGGTTAGGACTTCCCGGTTACTTGTCACTGGCCGCCGTCTAGTATTCGTGTAGTTTGCGCTGTAATCGCCTCTTGGTTCTGCCCGGGAGGGACCACCACCATAAGATTTTATCTTTTCTCTGTGTCTCCGTGTCTCTGTGGTCTGAATCCCCTCCGTAGTGTTTTCCCCAACCGTCGCTGGCGGATAAGGCTCTTCCTGTAATCCCGGTATCCCCCCAGGAGGGAACGGGTCATTTTCGATTCCTCCCGGTAAACCTGAAAGAATCTCCGGGTTAGCCTTTCTTCCGCTCCTCTGTCCCGGGCCTTGAAATTGATCCTGGCCAGATCGGTGAGTATCTGGTATGTGGATAGCTTCTTAAACCGGCGGGCCCGGTTCAGGTCAACTATGTACGTCTGCCCGTTATCGTCCACCAGAAAGTTCCCGCTGGTCAGGTCCCGGTGAAAGATGCCTCCCCCATGCATCCGGGCAATGCTTCTGGCCAGATTCGCCATAGCGGTCTCCATCAGCTCCTCGGGGGCGTCTGAGACAATCAGGGATCTCAACCGGGTGTGGGGGTGAATGGCTTTGGTGATAAGAAAATTATCATGAATAATCCCCCGCTCCCGGCGGGTATAGACGTAAAGGGGGTCGGGTGTTAGGGCCCCGAGTTCCTGGAGGGCATGACCCACGCTCCAGCTCATGTACGCCCGGCTGGGAAATGTGGGGCTCAAGAGTCGGTGCAGGGGGTGTCGCCATCCGAACCATTTCACAACGACGGGATGGTCGTCGGCGGGAAGCCGGACTACCAGGTTGGGATGGGCATCGTAAATCTCGTCTGCTTTTCCCGCAAGTGTTTCTCTATTCTTGACTGCGCCGGCATCCAATCCCGGGGGAAAGTTCCCTTTTTCCTGAACGGAGGTGAAGAAGTTCACCATAATCGATCGAACTTAGAAATAGCGACTTGTGGGGCAAAAGGTTAACTTTTTGCCATGAGGGTTTTTGTTACAGGAGGGACAGGATTTGTGGGGGGATACGTTCTGGAGGAGTTGGTTCGACAGGGTCATGAACCCGTGGTGCTGGTGCGACCCGGTAGCGAAGGAAAACTGCCCGGCGATTTCAGAGGGGAAACTGTGAGCGGTGATGCTTTCGGGTTCCACATGCCCTCCCGGTGCCAGGCGGTGATTCATCTCATCGGGATTCTCCGTGAATTCAGGTTGAAAGGAATCACCTTTGAGAAGCTTCAGTTTGAGGCGGCCAAAGCTGTAGCCGACAGGGCGCTTGAGGGAGGTGTAAAGCGGTTTATTCTTCAGAGCGCTAACGGGGTAAGACCGGAGGGAACACCCTACCAGTTCACCAAGTTCCTGGCGGAAGAATACCTGAAGAGTAAGGAGTTTGAGTGGACGATTTTCCGTCCGTCTTACCTATTCGGCGATCCTTCTCACCCCAGCGGGGATGTGGGGAAACCTGAGTTTACCACCACCCTCCGCAGGAGTATGATCCGTCTTCCCCTTCCGGCTCCCCTGTTCTTCCCCGGGGTGAATGTTTTGAAGGCGGGCAAGTTTAGACTTCAACCCATCCACGTGAGCCATCTGGCCCAGGGTATGGTGACCGCCCTCACCAAGGAGTCGTCCGTGAACAAAACCTACCTTGTGGGAGGGTCCAGGGAATTCACCTGGAAAGAGGTGATTGACATCGTGGCCAGGGGAGCCGGAAGGAAAAAGTGGAAAGTGCCGGTACCGGGATGGGGCGTAAAGCTGGCGGCTCTGGCACTGGGTTGGCTCCCCGGTTTTCCGATTACGCGCCAACAAGTGAGCATGCTCATGGAGGGGAATACCTGCGACAGTACCGAATTCTACGAAGACTTCTTTTCGGATTCCTCGCCTGAGACGGATCTCATTCCCTTCGATCCGGAACACCTGACTTACCTGTCGTGAACAGAAGAGTTGCTCCCGTCCTGATCTTGGTTGTTACCGGGATGTGGGGGACAGTCCGGGCTCAGGACGTCCACCGCTGGATCCGGGAGATGGAGCGGGGGCGCTTTCTGAATATGGAGAATACGTTCCGGGAAGAACTGCAGGCCAGTAAAGACACCACCTTCGATGTTACCTACTACCAAATCTCCCTGAGGATTGATCCCCTGGCCGAACAGATTGAAGGCAATGTAACAACCCGGGGCGTTTCTTCCCGTTACGGCCTGAAACACATTGTTCTCGATTTTTTCGATACTATGACCGTCGATTCGGTACTGTCGGGGGACACTCATCTGACCTATACCCGTTCTGACAACCGCATGAGTATCAATCTTCCCGGGTCCTTCGGCCCAGGCGAGTCCTTCGAGGTCACGGTTTTTTACAGGGGAAAACCTGTTCAAGAGGGGGGATTTCATTCATTTGACTTCGGCCATCACGGGGATGCCCCCATCATTTCCACCTTAAGCGAGCCGTTTGGGGCGCCAACCTGGTGGCCCTGCAAGGACGATCCCGCCGACAAGGCCGATTCTGTGGATATCGTGGTGAGAGTGCCCGCATCCCTGGTCGTAGCCTCCAACGGCCTTCTTCAAGACGTCATAGATCATGGAGACGGAACCAGAACCTATGTCTGGGCGGAAAGGTATCCCATCGCTACCTACCTGGTATCCCTGGCCATCAGCAATTATGAACAGTTTTCCCATGTCTACGTCACGCCAACGGGAGATTCCATGGAGGTTATGTACTTCGTGTACCCCGAACATCTTCGGAACGCGGAAAAGGACTTTTCAGTGACCGTTCCCATGATTGAGTTTTATTCTTCTATCTTCGGGGAATACCCCTTTGTAAAAGAAAAATACGGAATGGCGGAGTTTCCCTGGGGCGGCGCCATGGAACACCAGACTTGCACGAGCTATGGAGCGCGCCTAATCCGGGGGGATCACACCTTCGACTGGATCATCGCCCACGAACTGGCCCATCAGTGGTTCGGAGATTTGATTACTATGAGGTGGTGGTCACATATCTGGCTCAACGAAGGGTTTGCCACCTATTCAGAGGCCTTATGGAGGGAACACGAAGGAGGACTGCCAAGCTATCTGGACTATATGGATGACCTCGATTCCGGTCCGTTTGGCGGGTCCGTGTTTGTGCGTGATTCCACGCAGATCTATTCGCTTTTCAGCCGGACCGTTTACGATAAAGGTGCGTGGGTCCTTCACATGTTACGACATGTCATGGGAGATACGATGTTCTTTGAGGCGCTGAAGGAATATGTGTCCAGTCATACTTTCGGGAACACGACCACCGGCGACTTTCGCACAATCTGTGAATCCTACTATGAAAAACCCCTGCACTGGTTCTTCGATGAATGGGTCTACGGGCAGTCGCGACCAGAGTATCAGGTTAGTTGGTCCAGTTCCCCCCAGGAGGGTCATCATCTGGTGTCCGTCGAAATCCGTCAGGCCCAGGCCAGCCTGTTCAAAATGCCGTTGGATGTGGTCCTGGCCACAGCTTCCCTGGAGACCACCGTAGTGGTATGGGATAGTTTGAACAAACAAACCTTTGAGTTCGTCTTGGATGAAGAGGCGACAGGCGTGGAGATCGATCCCGATGGGTGGGTCCTGAAAGAGGTGATCTCAGAGGTAGAGGTAGATGCTGATGGGAAGCTACCGGAATCGTTTGCCCTGCTGCCCAACTACCCCAATCCTTTCAATACCCGGACGACGATCCCCTTCCGCCTGGGCTCGGAAGGCGAGGTTTCAGTGGGTATATTCAATCTTGAGGGTCAGCGGATCAGACATCTGCAGAGGGGAATTAGGCCCGCAGGACAGTACGAGCTGACCTGGAACGGCCGGAATGACGAAGGGATGAGCGTATCCAGTGGAATCTACTTCGTCCACCTTCAAGCCCGGAAGGAAGGAACCCTTCTGTTTGATGAAGCACAGAAGGTGATCCTCATGCGCTAAGCGTCACCGTCCCGGACCGGGAAATCCAGGGAATGGAATACGGTTTCTTAATCCAGAGTTTCGTGGCGGGACTGCTGGCGAGTGTAGCCTGCGGTCTGGGGGCCCTGCCTCTCTTGTATCCGGGATTGGAGATTCGTAAAAGGGTTGGTCTGGGGTATGGTTTCGCCGGTGGACTCATGATCGCTGCTTCCGTTTACAACCTGATTCTACCCGGGCTGACTCTTGGAGAGGAAAGGGGTGAGGTCGACCAGGTGCTGGCCGTTCTGGGGGGACTCCTTCTGGGAGCTGGTTTCCTCTGGGGTGTTGACCGGATTCTGACCCCTGAAAGGATGCAAGGGCCGTTCCTGAGGAAGATGGGGACCAAAAAGGAACTCCTGATATTCACGGCCATGTCTTTTCACAGCATACCCGAGGGTGTTGCGGTGGGTGTGGGGTATGCCACCAGTCAGCACGTGGCGGGTGTGGAGCACCTGGGAAGTTACATCGCTGTGGCCATTGCCATTCATAATATACCGGAAGGACTGGCGGTATCCATTCCCATGCGTGCCAACGGAGCGTCCATTCCCCGGTGCTTCACGGCTGCTTTTCTTACCAGTCTCCCCCAGCCCCTGGCCGCAGTCCCGGCTGCCCTTTTGGTGTGGCTGTTCGAACCTCTGATGATTCCTTTCCTTGGATTCGCTGCCGGAGCCATGATGTATCTCGTCATCCTTCAAGTGATCCCTGATGCTCTGGAGAAACGCCTGCCTGTGGAAATCTCCTGGGCCTTTATTCTCGGGTTTTCCCTCATGGTTCTGGTACAGGTGGTGCTGTAGAGTTCTGGGCCGGTACCCAGCCTACCCCTTGAATCTTCACATAAACTTAACACTCCTATTTCCGCCGTTGTGTAATTTAGAGTATGCTGAGTTTTCTTGAGGGACTTCACAAGACGACAGCACGGATTCTTGCCCTTTTTATCCTGGCCGTTGGACTTCCCTCGTTAATCCTTGGATACTTAGCCTTCCGGGGAATACGGAACGACCGGGCTCGTTCGGAGCAGGAGCTCCTGGAGCTACACGAGAGAGCTGTTCAGACGATTGTGGATGTGGTAGAGAATGAGATTCGCCTGATTGAGCTGTTCATTGATAGACTCTATCAGCGTGGGGCCCCAGTGCTGGAGTCCGATTTCTTAGTGGTAGCGGAACAACTGAAACATTCAAGTCCCCTTGTGGGAGAACCGTTTATCGTTCAGGGAGCGCAGGTGGCCTATCCCCTCTTCACCAGGGTCTTTACTGGGAATAGGACCTCTTTGCCGTTGGACAGAGCGGGATTTTTCCCGGAAAAGATTGAGGGGACCGCTCAAGCAGAGAACCTTGAGTTTCAGTCAGATCAGTATGGCGAAGCGGCGGGAGCATACGAGAAAGCGTTATCCGGAGTTACGGATGATCAGGCACGGGTCCGGATCCTTTTCGCTTTGGCACGCAACCAGAGGCGATCGGGGAACAAGAAAGCTGCGGGGAGGACCTATGAACGGATAGTCCGGAACTACCAGGGAACGAGCATTGGGGGCGGCATGCCTGCGGATCTCGCCGCCCGCTTGGAGTTGTGTAAGCTATCCCTGATGGACACTACGGGGGACGGGGCCGAAAAGGCCGTTCGACTCCTTACCGACCTTTCAGCGGGAAAGTGGAGTTTACATAAGTCTCAATTCGCATTTGCTGTTGAGGAGGTCGATAACATCTGGTCACGGCTTGTGGCAAAGCCTCAATCCTCTCTACCCGAACATTCCGTCAGATTCCAGGCACTCCAGCAGGAGATGAACACAAGGATTGCGTACAACGAGAAGTTGCTCCTCTTTGAAGAAGGTTTGCTTGGATACATGGCAGATTCTCAAGAGCCAAATCGCCGGTTTTCTGTCAAGACTGGCCCTTATTCCTTTCCCGTGATGGCCATCCCGGCCCCAGAGGGCCATCCCCACGGGCCCAAGGTCATTGGAACATTGATCAACAACGGTGACGAACTCCTGGCTTTCCGTTCCATTTTTGCCAAAGTAGCTCTGCCGGTCAATTCGCTGTTACAGGTGACGAATCAAGGAGGAAACGTGATCGATGGATCTTCGGTTCCTGAAAAGGCCAGGAAAACGGTGGAGGCGAGATTTCCAGGCGATTTCCCACCGTGGACGATCACCCTTTATCAGAGGGATCCCGAACTATTCCAAGAGCTCCTGAGTTCTCGGAAGAGGATCTACGTGTTTGTTCTGGTTCTCGCGGCTGGTGTTCTCGTGTTCGGCAGTTTATTCGCTGTACGAATGATGGGCCGGGAGGTTGATCTGGCAAAACTCAAATCGGATTTTGTTTCTACCGTCTCACACGAGCTGAGGAGTCCCCTTACATCCATTCGCCAATTATCGGAGATGCTCCAGGCGGGCAGGATACCCTCTGAAAAAAGGCGTCAGCAGTACTACGATACCATTGTGGAGCAGAGTGAACAACTGTCCCTGCGCGTGGAGAATATTCTCGACTTTGCGAGAATGGACGAAAGGAAGAAGCGACTCCAGTTGGAGGAGGTGGATGTGGGACAGTTCTTGCGGGAGCTTGTTGAACGCGTGCAGCACCAGGTACAGCACAAAGGATTTACGATTCAGACGAACGTTGGAGATCAGCTTCCTTTGGCGAAGGTGGATCGGGATGCCATGGCCCAGGTGTTGATCAATCTCATGGACAATGCCATCAAATATTCCGGAAGGTCTAGAGATATCGAGATCTCTGCCCGGGAAGATTCGGGTCACCTTCGGATTGATGTCAGGGATCATGGAATTGGTATTGGGAAGGAAGAAATGAAAAAGGTGTTTGATCGGTTCTATCGGGGGACGAGGAATGGGAAACGTCCCACCAGAGGGACGGGTCTCGGACTGACACTCGTGAAGAGGATCGTGGAGGGACATCACGGTAGCGTGCAGGTGAAGAGTGAGCCGGGACGTGGAAGCACCTTTTCCGTCAAACTACCCCTTGAATCAGGCAAGGACACTGGAGATGCAACGAATTCTCATCATTGAAGACGATGAGAGTATCCTCATGGGGTTGGAGGATGATCTGACCCTCGAAGGGTACGAGGTATTGACCGCTACGGATGGTGTAACGGGACTGACCATGGCAAAAGAGAAGCCCCTTGATCTCATCATTCTTGATATTATGCTTCCAGGACTGGACGGGTTCGAGGTTTGCAAACAAATTCGGGGAGCACAAATCGTGACCCCCGTCTTGATGTTGACTGCCAGAGGACAGGAGGTGGATAAGGTCTTGGGCCTTGAACTTGGAGCTGACGATTATGTGACAAAACCGTTCAGCCCTCGGGAGTTGCTTGCTCGCGTCAGGGCGATTTTTCGCCGGGTCGAGCGTACCCAACAAAAGGTTAAACTCTGCAGATTTGGTGACGTGGAGGTGGATTTCCGTAAGTACGAAGTGAAGAAGGGGAATCGGGCGGTTTACCTGACTTCACTGGAATTTGCTCTCCTCCGATTTTTCTGTGATCGGAAGGAGGAAGTCTTGAGCCGCGACATGATTCTCGATGAAGTCTGGGGGGAAGATGTGTATGTGACCAGCCGGACGGTGGACACCCACGTTGCCCATTTGAGAAAAAAAATTGAAGACAATCCGGCTGAACCCCGGCACATCCTGGGTGTACGAGGTGTGGGATATAAATTTCAAGCGTGAGATAAGAGGACCGCACGTGATCCTGAATCGCACGATTCTTGCTGTTGCCATGGCCATTCTTGCCGGTCTCATCCACGGGCAACATACGGCGGAAGAACTTTTGCACGCTGGTATGTACAGGGAGGAGGTGGAAGGGCATCTTGAGGGTGCAATTAAGATTTATGATGAGGTTCTGAAACAATTTCCATCAAATCGTCCCGCATGTGCGTGGGCTCAGCTTCACCTGGGGATCTGTTATGAGAAGTTGGGGGATGCTAGGGCAATTCGTGCATATGAGGAGGTTGTTCGATTGTATGCCGATCAACAGAATGCCGTGGAAATTGCGATGTCAAGGCTTGATGGACTTTCGCGTAAAACACCTGAGTACCCACCGCTGGTGGCCTACTACATTGACAGGGTGGGCATGGAGATGCTGGGAGCCCTGTCGCCTGATGGGAAATTGGAAGCGCACACCGATTGGACCACGGGGAACCTTTTCGTCAAGCATCGGGAAACTGGCGAGGTTACTTTCTTGACACACAAAACATGGGATGATTCGCCCGAGTTTGCCTACTACAAAGTCTTTTCCCCTGATGGAAGGAAGATCGCGTATGGTTGGAGTCGGGGAGGGTGGTTTGTCGACCTCCGCGTGATTTCTGTTGACGGTGGAGATCCAGAGATCATTTTTCAGCGGGAAGGCTGGGGAGTGTTCCCTACCGATTGGTCGCCCGATGGGAAAGACATTCTGGTACGCATCACGGAGGAGGATTCGCAGGATCGTCTAGCGACTGTTTCTCTGGGGTCTGGCCACTATCGCGAATTGACTCTTCTTGCTCTGAACTCGCGGGGATTGAAGTTTTCTCCCGATGGGCAGTACGTCGTTTACGATCAGGGCATCGGTGACAAAAAACCAACTGAGCTTTACATCCTGTCTATGGAGGATCTGGAAAACCACAGGATCACTCCTAAACTAAGAGGCCATAAGAGCACGCCCATTTGGTCCCCTGACGGGAAACAGGTTCAGTTTCGATTGAAGACAGAGAGCGCAACGGCACTGATGTCCTTACCGATCTCAAACGGAAAACCATCAGGGGTTGCCTCGGTAGTTGAAATGGATATTCATGGTGCGATGCTTACAAAAGCGGGAATTGATCCTGCCGAGATTCTTAGGATGGTTCAACAAATGCGGAAACAAGCTTTGATGCAGGACAAGCCGTCGGTTGCCTTCTTCGATGAGGAGTTTGATCCGCTGCAGTTAGATCCTGCATGGCAGGTCGTGGAATGGAAAGGACCAAACGCGTACGGATTTAAGAATGCCGGATGGGTATCTCTTACCGACAACCCCGGTCACCTTCGCTTTTACGTGGGTCCCATGACACAGCCCGCGGGTGCTGTGGCGCTCTTTGCCGGTCCCTCGGATTACTGGTACTATCCGGCACTTGAACTTCGCCGTAAGCTTGGAGGTAGGAACTGGATTCTAGAAACAAAGGTTAACTATAACCTGCCGGCAGGCGCGGATAGTAGAGGAATTACTCTCAGGATCCTTATCAATCCAGAGGATGATACCAATGCTGCAAGTCTTGCCATCACAAGAGGACACACCTGGGGCAGAGACCCCAAAGGCTTTACAATGAGCTTTGGACAGAATGGCGAGGGTGGCGATCGTGCGAGCAAATATATCTCACTCCCGGGTGACACCGGCAAAAGACCGGGGTACACCTGCAGGTTTCGAATTTCGCGAACAGATACAATGGTGGTTGTTGAAATGAGTGAAGATGACCATACTTACCAGCTCGTTCTGTCAGGCAAACTCCGCCCCGAAACCCCGGCTATGAACCAGCAGATGGTTTTGAGTGGCACCAGCTGGTTCACGCCAGCTGGTTTCTACGCAGACTGGGACTTCTTTCGGTTCAGGCAGGTGGATACGCAGATGAAGTAACGCCCGCAGCCGTTTCCCTATCGCTTCCCACCAAGCCTCTTACATCTTTTGGACACCCTCCGCGTCTCCGTGGTGAGATAATTAAGCCAAGCGTACTTCACGGAATCTTCACACAAACTTCACGGGAACGTAACTCTGGCAAAGCTTCTTCCTCGTAAGCTCAAGTGGCTGTCCAATAAATTGGTATGGCCATTGAATCGGAGGATCGAAACAATGAACAGTTTCCAAAACTTTATCATTAGAAAACAGTCATATGTTCTCTTAACAGTCTCAGTCCTAACAATGGTGTGCATATCGACCCTGATCGCAAAAGAGGGTAGGCAGGGACAAATTGAAGGTGTGACACAATCTTCTCTCACTAAGAATAATCCATTTGATCGTGTTGTCAAAGGGCAAGTGGGCGAAGTTCCTCAGCTCCCGAGCAGATTAGATCTGGACGCAATCGCTAAGGTACGTGAGAAGAGGCAGGCGGCTCATGGGATGAGTGATGGCATCCGCGAGCGAGACAACCGGCCCCCCATGTTGGGCAAAAGCAAAACCGTTCCATCTGAACGGCAAACAGATGAGCTGGTTAAGATGAGGAACCCCTTTCGATGGTCTTTTGACCGGGAGAGGGAAGAGAACAGATCTTTGTGGCAAACGACAGAACGGCCCCTCGGGGTGTTAGGAACCTTTCCTCCACTTTATTCCAGACGTGATTCCGATCGGCTTGGTGTGAGTGGTTTCGACGATGTGATTGATGTCAAGGTAAACGGCGTTGACTCGGACACCATCACGCAGGGCAATGACTTTGTGGTGACTGTTACGTTTTCTACAGGGAGCTGGGACGGGTTTGGCGTTGGCTCGCCTTCCGTAATTGTGGACGGAAGCACCTACCATATGTGGTACGATGCCAACGACGGCACCACTCCCCGTATAGGGCACGCGACCTCGTCCGATGGTGTCGCCTGGACGGAGGATGCTGGCAATCCAGTGCTGGATCTTGGAACTTCTGGATCGTGGGAGGATGAAGCTGTCAATCAGCCATCGGTTTTCTTTGATGGTGCTACATACCACATGTGGTATTCGGGAGAAGACGGAAGCACTGGTCGGATCGGCTATGCGACCTCATCCGATGGCGTCACCTGGACAAAGTATGCCGCCAATCCAGTTCTTGATGTGGGGACACCTGGAGCCTGGGATAGTTTGTGGGTTGCGGCTCCCATAGTAGTCTTTGATGGGAGCAGCTACCATATGTGGTACGTTGGCTTCGGCGGAAACAATGGTATTGGTTATGCTACCTCAGATGATGGAATTATCTGGACCAGATATGCAGGGAATCCGGTTCTCGAGCGTGGAACCTCAGGAGACTTCGATGACGGTTTCCTCTGGAGTCCCGAGGTTGTCTTTGACGGGACGACGTACCACATGTGGTATACTGGCATAGATGGCGGCCACTGGGCCGTCGGGTATGCGTCCTCCACGGATGGCGTGACTTGGACAAAACACACAGATGATACTAATGGACAGCAAACATGGAACCCTCAGGAGAGCGGAACTACTTCTGGTCTAAGCTCAGTTTATTTCGTTGATGACATGACAGGCTGGGCGGCCGGTGCCGGTGGGACAATTCTCCACACTACGAATGGTGGAACCGATTGGGTTGCACAGTCGAGTGGTGCTGGTACTACAATAGATTTATCAATCACCTTTGTGGACGCCTCCACCGGCTATGCTGTGGGGTCAGGTGGAATAATCCTCAAAACAACCGATGGCGGAAGTACTTGGATAGAGCAGTCGAGCGGGTCTTCGGAGAATCTCGGGGCAGTCTCTTTTGTTGATGCTTCCACGGGCTGGGTAGTTGGTTGGAATGGTACAATCCTCAAAACAACCGATGGTGGGAGCAACTGGTCTGCACAGTCCAGCGGAACCTCAAGCAAATTGTATTCAGTCCACTTTGTCAATTCCACCACTGGCTGGGCGACGGGAGATGGTGGAATAATTCTCAAAACAACCGATGGCGGAAGCACCTGGATCCAGCAGTCGCAACCCAGCGGGGTCTATTCGCTGTTCGGCGTTTATTTTGTGAACAGCTCCATGGGCTGGGCCGTTAGTGTAGGCGGGAAAATTATCTCGACAACCGATGGCGGAAGTAACTGGAGCATTCAGTCAACCGGCCATCCAATCTTATGGTCAGTCCACTTTGTTAATTCCACCACTGGCTGGGTCGTTGGAGATGGTGGAACAATTCTTAAGACTACTGATGGTGGGGAACAATGGACGAGCCAACTCAGTGGAACCGACCGGTCTTTACGTAGTGTTTTCTTTACAGACTCCCAAACTGGGACTGCCGTGGGCGATCAAGGGACAATTCTACGCGCCACCACCGTCTTTTCAGTAAGTCCGGTCCTGGACGTGGGAGCACCGGGAACCTGGGACGAAGAAGGTGTTGGGTTTATGTTTGTACTGCTTAGCGAATCCACCTACCATATGTGGTATACTGGATGGGATAGCGATACATATACAGGTCACTTAGGCTATGCCACCTCAACAGATGGGGTGACGTGGACCAGACACACCGATAATCCTGTTCTTGATCCCGGAACACGCTCGTCCAGGGAAGCCGATCTCACTGTCTGGATCGATATGGATGATGATGGTGTGCTGGATGAGTCAATCGATATTCAGATTGACGAACCAGATCACATCGTGGACAACAGCCCATTTGATGAGGACCCAACCGAAGGTATCTATCAGTTCACCGTTTCCGATGAAGATGAAGGGGACATCAACCGTGTGGGTAATATGGGGCTGTTCTTCAAGGCAGAGGATACTGGAGGTTCCGATGACGCCTTCCTTTTTCTGGAGCCTATGGTGTCTAATTATTCCGTTTCCGGAACGATTTCCCCGGCCGTTGAGAATATCGTGGTAGCAGCGATTCGTCCTATGGCCGACGACGAAGACGTATGGTACACGCTAACGGACGAGACAGGAGGTTACCAGGTTTTCTTGCCTGAAGCGGGGGTATACTCCATAATAACGGCAGATTTCCTGGGGGCTACAGGAGGTATGTTCCCCGATAGAGGCTATTACAACGTCTACGTAGACGGTCATCTCACCGGCTATGATTTCACCTACATTGCTGCCACCGCCTGGATCGAAGGAACCGTCACGGATGAGAACAGCAATCCCCTTCATGGAATAGAGGTCTTTGCCAGGATTGAGGAGGGACAGGACCTACAAAGTTGGATCGAGACCGATGAGTCCGGATACTACACTCTTGGCCTACTGGAGGGAGACTGGGAAGTCGGGTTAGATGGAGCTGACCTCATACCGGGTTATATGGTACCGGAAGGAGAGGAGTTCCATATGTCTGAGGGTGCGACCCGCACTGTGAACTTTACCGCTTATTCTACGGACGCCACCATAACCGGGACGGTGTTCTTGGATGACGCTCCTGCAGGCGGGGTACAGGCTAGGGCTTGGAGCCCCCTTGGCTCGACCAGAACAGTTTCTACTGCCCATGGTTTCTACACCCTCTCTGTGGCCAGTGAAGCCGATGGGGAGGGAGGATACGATGTGGGCGTTGCGGAGTGGAGATTGCCTTTTCCCGCCTACGTGGATGAATATTACTCAGGAATTATGTCGGGCTCAGCGGGAATAGATTTTCACGTGTACGAGATTCCCTTTGGAGCTATTGAAGGGATAGTCACCGATGAAACCACGGGGGATCCCATAGAGGGTGTCCGAATCGACTTTTGGCGTTTTGATTACTGGGATGTTTACCGTACCCGGACCGATGAGAACGGCTCTTACCACCAGGATCTCCCCGTGGGTGACTACCGGATTGAGGTCTTTGCTTTTTGGCTTGGATATATAAATGAAGTCTACAACAACCAGTCTCATCCCGAGGAGGCAAATCCGGTATCCGTGGGTGAGGATCAAACCAGCGAGATCAACTTCGACCTTGGACTAGGAGGAGAGATTTCCGGGACAGTGACCGATCCTGAAGGAAGGCCCATCCCTGGTGTGGGTGTGACTGTCTTGGATTGGGATGAGATAGGCGGATGGCGTTGGTTCCATAGCGGGACCGGCACCGATGGTGACGGGAACTATACTGCCAGGGGTATTCCTACCGGGGATCAACTGGTATATTCGGAAGCCCGGGGCTTCTTTACGGAGTATCACGATGGGGTGTACGACCAGGAATCAGCCTCCCCGGTCTATATAACAGCCCCCAGCACAACTTCCGGGATTGACTTTGTGTTAGAACAGGACGGTTCTCTCTATCCGCAGAGAGCTGGGAATCTGCACCTTGCCGTCGGTAACGATGCCAGGCTGGGCAATGACGGAGTGGTCTATTTCCCATCGGCTGAATGGCCGGAGGAGAGTGGAAATAACTACTTATACTCTGGAGGTCTTTGGATTGGGGCGGAATTGGATGATTACCGGAGCGTTAGTACGGCATTCTACGGAACGGAATGGTCTCCCGCAGACGGATTTCATGTTGAACACATCTACTCTGACGAAGACGTGTATGTCGAATACCACGATATGGATTACGGCAGAAATCCAAGCCCTCTCGGTCTTGAAGTCAGGCAAGCTTCCTATGCCTGGGAGGGAGAAGACTATCTTATCTTTAGATACAAGATCAGGAATACGGATTACCGGGGGGAACTGCGTAATATCATGGTGGGTCTCTTCTTCGATTTTGATATCGCCACCCATGCCGGAGATGACTTCTGGCGGGATGACCGTGTAGGTTTTGAAGATGATTTAGGCATTTCTTATATGTACGATAATGATGGGGATGACGGTGCTTCTCCAGGGTATGTTGGAGTTCACCCCTTAGACCAACCTGTTCATAGCCATTCGTGGTGGGGTTGGGCCACAGGGGATCCGGGGGATGATTGGGATCAATACGAATTCATGACACGGGGTTTCATGGGGGATCCAGGCTATGACGATGATTTTCGCATCCTACAGAGCGTGGGCCCCTTCTTCCTGGCTCCTGGGAGTGAAATGGAGCTCTCCTTTGCCCTCGCCATTGGAGAGGGACTTGATAGTCTAAAGGGAGCAACAGAAAAGGCTCAAGAGAGGTTTGATGAGGTGTTGGCCATGGCCCGTCCTCCGGGGCTTGCCTCTGTCAAAGACGTTCCCAAGGATCAGGGCCGGCAGGTGAGACTCATCTGGGGTAGTGGGAGTGCCGGGCCTGATGAAACCTTTACAAGATACAGTATCTGGCGACACGTGGATGATGAACCGGGCGACCTGTGGGATTTTCTTACCAACGTGCCATACATTGGGTTTGGGGACTATGCTTACGTGGCACCCACTCTGGTGGATTCTAACATGTACACGGGTCCTGAAGATGCCTTCTGGTCTACCTTCCGGGTGATTGCCCATACAGAGGACAGGCACTTCTTCTTGGTGTCAGAGCCCATGAGAGGATATTCTTTGGACAATCTGGAGCCAACGGTTCCGGGGGGCTTGATTGCCACCGGAGGCCTGGAGGGCATCAGTTTGAGCTGGGAACCCAATCCTGAAGAAGACCTGGACTACTATTCCATCTATCGGGGGACGACTTCAGGGTTTGAACCGGACGAACCGTACACGCATACAGTGGACACCTTGTTCGTGGATGAGGAAGTGGGAGAGGGTATCACCTACTTCTACGTAATAACGGCAACCGATTTCAACGGCAATGAGAGTGGTTACTCAGATGAGGTGGGTGGTATTCTGGGAATTGATGAAGGTGCCCGGATTCCCGAGCGCTTCGAGCTTGCTCAGAACTACCCCAACCCCTTCAACCCGGTGACCACTCTTCGATACGGGCTTCCAGAGCGGTCCCATGTTACCCTTGTGATCTATGATCTGCTGGGCCGACGGGTGAGAACGCTTGTCAGTAGGATAGAGGATCCAGGCTATAAATCGGTTCTATGGAACGGCACAGATGGTCTCGGCAGATCCGTGAGTGCCGGCGTCTACATCTATCGGATCCAAGCCGGTGATCCCTGGGCAGGGTCCCCGCTTTCACAGGGCTCAGCGGGACAGGCGGGACGTGAATTCACGCAGACCCGGAAGATGGTATTGCTGAAATAAGACAGCGGTTCTCAAAAGATGAGGAGACCGTTGAACGGACGCATGTGTAGATCTTCTCAATAGGGAAACATAGACCCACACTCATAAATCTTGTCTTGATTCCGGCGGGATTCTATCTTTCACCGAGGTGTTGGGGAAAGATCCTAGTAGGATGGTCCATGCCGGGACCGCAATTCTTGCCCTGATCGGGTTCGTTTCCTCCTGTAGCCCCAGGGAATCCAGCGTGGCGGCGAGACTCCACACGCTCCTGGATGAATACTGGCAGTGGCGCCTTACCGAAAACCCCGAGTTCGCCACGTACCTGGGGGATGACCGGTATAACGACAGGCTCACCGATATGAGCCTTCAAGCCATCGAAGAAAGGCACCGTCGTCGCCAGCAATACCTGGAAAAGCTGGCGGCGCTGGATTCATCCCGCCTCTCCAAAACCGATCGTCTTAACTACCAGCTTTTCAACCTGGAGCTGGCCCAGAGTGTCCAGGCCCATCCGTACCGGGACTTCCTGATGCCCGTTAACCAGATGGGGGGCCCCCAGATTGATCTCCCTAACCTGATGAGAGTGACTCCCTTTCGCCATGCCCGGGATTATGACGCGTACCTGGCCCGTCTGGGAGGCATTCCCGATTACCTGGCACAGACTATGGACCTGATGGAACGGGGACTGGAGGAAGGGAGGATCTACCCTGCGGTGGTGCTGAAAACGGTTCCGGATCAGATCAAGGATCAGTTCGATCTCGACCCAGAGGAGAGCCCGTTTTATGAACCGTTCACGCGGATGCCTGCGGGGATGTCAGACAGTCTGAAGGAGGACTACCGCAGGCAGGGAATCGACGTTCTGGAATCGGCGGTGTTTCCGGCATTCCGGAAACTGCACACCTTTTGTGTCGAAACCTACCTTCCCAGAGCCCGGAAGGAGATTGCCGCCACCACTCTTCCCGAAGGGAGAGATTATTATAAGTTTCTGGTTGCTTATCACACCACCACCGCTCTGACACCCGATCAGATTCACGCCATAGGGCTGGGCGAAGTGGGAAGAATCCGGGCCCAGATGGAGAAAATCATCGAAGAGGTTGGATTTGACGGCACCTTTGAGGAATTCCTGGCCTTTCTCCGGACTGATTCGCAGTTCTATTACACCCGGGAGGAAGATCTCCTGGACGCCTACAGGGTGATCTGCAAGCGGGCGGACCCGGAATTGGTGAACCTTTTCGGTACACTTCCGAGAACTCCGTACGGGATCATCCCTATCCCTGACTACCAGGCTCCAGCTTCCCCCACCGCGTACTACTATCCTCCAGCGGCAGATGGGTCCCGGCCGGGCTATTTCTGGGCCAACACGTACAGACTGGACATGCGACCCAAATATGAAATGGAAGCTCTGGCCCTGCATGAAGCCGTGCCAGGACACCATCTCCAGATTGCCCTGGCCATGGAATTGGAAGAACTGCCCGAGTTCAGAAAACACACCGGATTTACGGCGTTCACAGAGGGCTGGGGACTGTATGCGGAAAGCCTGGGAGAAGAGATGGGGTTCTATCAGGATCCTTACTCCAAGTTTGGTCAACTTACCTACGAAATGTGGCGGGCGTGCCGCCTGGTGGTGGATACGGGGATGCATGCCCTGGGATGGTCCCGGCAGAGGGCTATTGACTTCATGAAAGAGAACACAGCCAAGACAGAGCACGACATTTCGGTGGAAATCGACCGGTACATCACCTGGCCCGGTCAGGCTCTGGCGTACAAGGTGGGGGAGTTGAAGATCAGGGAACTCCGGGCCGTGGCGAAGCGGACGTTGGGGGACCGGTTTGATCCACGGGAATTTCATGACGTCATTCTGGGAAGCGGCTCCGTTCCCTTGAGTCTTCTGGAACAGCAGGTTCGGACCTGGCTGGCTGAAAAGACACCGTGAAAAGTTCTCCCGGTTTCATCCAGGCTCTTAAGACCCAACTTTCCGCTCCCTTGCCAGGTCCTCAAGCGCAAAAGAGGATGGCCCCTGTACCCAGGTCTTCCCTTCCCGAACGACCCCCGGAGGATAAGGCCACGCCATCAGCCGTCTTGATCCTCCTTTTTCGAAAAGGTCCGGGATGGTTTTTCATTCTTACCGAACGATCGAGTCAGGTGGAACACCATCAGAGACAGGTCTCCCTTCCAGGGGGGGCCAGGGAAACAGGGGAAAGCAGCGAGGAAACGGCTCTCCGGGAAACAGAGGAGGAACTGGGAGTTCCCCGGGAAAGGGTCTCGGTCCTTGGCCGGCTCACGCCCCTTCTTATTCCCGTGAGCGGTTTCCGGGTTTACCCGTTTGTAGGATGGTCGCCTGAAGAACTGGACTTAACTCCCGATCCGGTGGAGGTCCGGTCCGTACACTTCGCCTCGGTGGCACAGCTCGTGAATGAGACATCCATTCGCCACGAGGTCCGTACAATCAGGGGGAAAAGGGTGGAGGTCCCTTTTTTCCAATTCGACACGGTCCAGGTATGGGGCGCCACTGCCCTTATCCTGGGGGAGTTCCGGGAAGTGTTGATGAGGGCAAGACAGAAGGAGATTAGCCATGAAAGCCAGTAACCGTGTGGTCGTATGTATTCTAACCCTGTTCCTGGCGGGACTGTCCCCCCAAACGCCCCTAGTCCATCGATCTCCAGGTCTGGGGGACTACGATGTCCCCTTCTATCCTGAGGGAACGTACCTGCCTGACGTGACCTCTCCCGGTGACTTCCTGGGATTCGAGCTGGGGTCAAGGCCGGTAACCCACGAAGAGGTGCTGGGTTACTTTGAATACCTGAATGAAGCCTTTTCTAACGCTTCCCTGCATACGTATGGTCATACCTATGAAGGGCGGAGGTTGGTGTATTTGGTGATTACCTCAGAGGACAATTCCCGGGGGTTGGAGGCCATCCGGGAAAGGCTGGGGAAGCTCGCCGATCCCAGGACCCTCAAAAGAGAGGGGGAGGCGGACAGGATTATCAAAACGACGCCGGCAGTGGCCTGGATGGCCTATGCCATTCACGGCGACGAACTTTCCAGCACCGATGCGGCCCTTCAGCTCGCCTACCAGCTCCTGGCGGGAACCGATGCAGTGAGTGAAAAGATCCGGGATAACCTGGTGGTGTCCATCGATCCACTTCAGAATCCGGACGGCCGTACCCGGTTCGTGGGCCAGCTGGAGCAGGTCAACAGCGCCATTCCCAGCACCGATACCCAGAGCCTCCAGCACCGGGGCATGTGGCCCTGGGGTCGCGGAAACCACTATCTTTTCGATCTAAACCGGGACTGGTTCTGCCTGGTTCATCCTGAGACCAGGGGCAAGGTGAAGGCCATTCTCCACTGGCACCCCCAGCTGGTGGTGGACTGTCATGAAATGGGTGCGTACGACACCTACTTATTCAATCCACCGCGGGAACCCTACAATCCCTTCATGTCCTCCCAGATCCAGAAATGGTGGGAGGTGTTCAGCCGGGATCACGCGCGAGCTTTTGACCGGTATGGATGGAGCTATTACACCCGGGAATGGAACGAGGAACTCTTTCCTGGATACGGCAGTTCCTGGCCCATCTATCTCGGGGCAGTGGGGATTCTCTATGAACAGGCTGGCGTGGACGGGTCTCAGGTGAAGCGGCCCGATGGGACCGTCATGACCTACCGGGAGACAGTCCATCATCAATTCATCAGTTCCATGGCCAATCTCACCACCGCCAGTGAGAACCGCCAGGCTCTTCTTCGTGATTATTATGAACAGAGGAGGGAGGCCGTCGACTCGGGAGCTCGATCCGGGACCCCGCCCAGACGGGGGGCATTCCTGGTTCCGGCCACGACCAACCAAAGCAGGCTGGTGGAGTTTGCCGAAACGCTTCAAGCCCAGGGGATCGAAATTCAACAGGCCACAGTACCGTTCAAAGAAAGAGGGGTTGTTTCCCGGGACGGGCAGGAAACGAGGGAAATGACGTTTCCGGAAGGAACCCTGATCATACCCCTGAATCAGCCTCACCGCAATCTGGTGGAAGCTATTCTTACGTTTGACATCCGGCTGCCCACGGCATTTCTGGAAAAGGAAAAAGAGTCCCGCCTGAAGAAAGGGGAGACGAAAGTATACGATGTAACGGGTTGGTCATTGCCCCTGGCCTACGACCTGGAAACCTACGTCTCCGGATCCGTTCCGAGCGTGAAAAAACGACCGTTTGCATCTCCGGGATGGGAAGGGAAGGTGGTGGGATCTTCTCCTCGCGTGGGGTACCTTTTTTCCGGGGCGGACGACAGGAGCTATCTAGCCGCTGCCCGTTTTCTTGAGAAAGGGGTCAACCTCTGGTGTTCAAGAAAACCTTTTGAAGTGGAAGGAAGGGAGTATCCCCGGGGGAGTTTTCTGCTTCGGCTGTCGGCCAATCCGGACCTGGATCGTGATCACGTGGAAGCTGTCGCCCGGGAGGCAGGAATTACCATCTATGGAGTGAACACGGGTCTGGCATCATCGGGATCGGACCTGGGCGGAAATGAATTCGTGAGACTGGTCCCACCCAAAATTGCGGTGGTGGCGGGCTCTCCCATGTCTACCTACAGTGTTGGAGCGGTATGGCACCTCATGGACCACAGGATGAAAATGCGCATTTCCCTCGTTCATGCCATGGACTTGGGATCCATGGATCTCAGAAAGTATAACGTGTTGCTGCTGCCCGGTCTCTGGGGAGGTCCCCAGGTCTACAAACGGATTCTGGGCGATTCTGGGATGGATCGGCTCCGGGATTGGGTCAAGGATGGGGGAACCCTGGTGGCCGTGGGAACGGCCAGCGCCTTTGTTGCCGACACGTCTGTAGCCTTCACAGGGGTGAGACAGAAGCGGCAGGTCCTGAGTGACTGGCAGAGTTATGAGGCCGCCCTACGGCTGGTCCGGGAAGCGGAGGCACCGATGGTGGACAGTCTGGACGTATGGGAAGCCCGGATGCCTGAAGAAAAAATGGACAAAGAACCTTCGTTGGAGTTGTCTGAGCTGAAACTTGCGGACGAGACCGCCCGGAAGCTATCTCCCGGTGGGACCATTCTTATGGCCAATCTGGATACGGAACACTGGTTGAGCTTCGGCTGCGGCAAGGATGTCCCGGTGCTGGTCAATACGTCGTATGCCTATGTGGCGAAAACGACCGAGGTGGCGGCCCGGCTGGCCCCGGCCGAGAGCCTAAGGCTGTCCGGCCTTCTGTGGCCCGAAGCCCGGGACCGTTGGGCCGATACGATCTATGCTGGCCGGGAAGCGATGGGGAGGGGTCAGGTTATCCTGTTTGCCACTCAACCGAATTTTCGGGGTTACTTCCGGGGAGGGGAAAGAATGCTTCTCAATGCCCTCATCCTGGGGCCCGGTTTTGGTACTCATACTGGAGTGGAGTGGTGACCCACATGACGAATCAAGCATGACTGGAGGGAACCATGTCATCCATGGATCGACGGGAATTCCTGGGGTCGGTGATTAAACCCGCCGCGGTTGTCTGGGCTGCCGCCGTGTTGACTCCTGCGGGGATGAGCCGGGCCCTGGCTGCAGTGTCGGGGACGCGGCGAAAGGCCAGTGACCTGGCCGGGGATGAAGCCTTCTGGTTTGAGATCCAGCAGGCGTACACCACTGACCGGAGCTTGATAAACTTGAACAATGGAGGTGTCAGTCCTTCGCCGGTAGGCGTCCAGGAGGCCATGAAGCGCTATCTGGATTATTCCAACACCGCGCCGGCTTATTCCATGTGGCGGATTCTGGAACCCCAGCGGGAAACGGTCCGGCGAAGACTGGCCCGGTTCTTTCAATGTGACCCTGAAGAGATTGCTCTTACCCGGAACGCCTCGGAAGGACTGGAAATCTGCCAGCTCGGGTTTGACCTTGAAGAAGGGGATGAAGTTCTGACTACCAACCAGGATTATCCCCGGATGATCAACACCTTCAAACAAAGAGAGTGCCGGGAAGGCATTGTGCTGAAACAGTTTTCCCTCCCCGTTCCCGCCGAGGACGAGAATGAAATCGTTCACCTGTTCGAGTCCCACATCACCTCCGGAACCCGTCTCATCTTGATGTGCCATATGATCAACATCACTGGACAAATCCTGCCGGTCAAGAAAGTGGTCCGCATGACCAGGAAGAAAGGTATTCCCGTCATCGTGGATGGGGCCCACGCCTTTGCCCACTTTCCCTTTTCTGCCCATGATTTGGACTGTGAATACTATGCTACCAGCCTCCACAAGTGGCTGTGTGCCCCTCACGGAACGGGCATGCTGTACGTGCGCAAGGACAGGATAGAAGACCTCTGGCCTCTCATGGCGGCCGAGGAATGCGCCAGTGACGATATCCGGAAGTTTGAGGAAATCGGGACCCATCCAGCGGCCAATTTCCTGGCCATCGGCGATGCCCTCACCTTCCACCAGGGCATAGGATCTGCCCGGAAACAGGCCCGGTTGATCTACCTCCGGGACCGGTGGGCGACACGGCTGAAGGAGTACGACCAGGTCCGTTTGCATACGAGTTTGAAACCGGGTAAGGCCTGTGGGATAGCCACCGTACAGATCGAGGGTATCGACGCCGAGGCGATTACCCAGCATCTGTGGAAGGCATACCGAATCCTTGTGACAACGATCAAGCATCCTGAGTTCGAGGGGGTCCGGGTGAGTCCGCATGTCTACACCACCCTGGAGGAAATCGACCGTTTCGCGGAGGCGATGGAACAGATCATTCGACAGGGAATCCCCGAGTCATGACCTGGGCCTGGGCAGTCATAAGTCTTTCCCTCCTGGTCATGGCCTTTGCCAAACAGGAGCCGGGGCGTAGAACGATTTCCACCCCCAGGGCCCCGGCGGCCATGGGCCCCTATTCCCAGGCGGTTCAGGTGGGAAACACCCTGTATCTGGCGGGCCAGATCGGACTGGACCCTTCCACGGGTGAACTGGTTGAAGGAGGTATCGAAGCCGAAACCCGCCAGGCTCTCGAAAACCTTGCGGCAATCCTCGATGAGGCAGGGTTTACGTTCGTGGATGTGGTGCAGGTCCAGGTTTTCCTGGCCGACTTGGAGGACTACGGGGCCATGAACCGGGTGTATGGAACTTATTTTGCCGCCGCTCCGCCCGCCAGGGCTGTGGTGGAAGTCTCGAAAATCCCCAGGAATGCCCAGGTGGAAATTACGATGATCGCCGTGTCCGGCCGGTGAGAACGGGTTGACCCTGGGGAGAAAAGAGGAACGGACGTCATGGCCTACATAAGGGTGATTTCCCCCGAAGGGGCAGAGGGAACGGTGAAGGTGGAGTACGAGAAGGGGATTCGCCGGGCGGGCCGGGTGTCTAACATCTTGAAAATCATGAGCCTGAGCCCTGAGTCTCTGAAGACCTCTATGCGGTTTTATTTGGCCGTTATGAAGGGGCCGTCAGCGTTGTCGCGGGCCCAGAGGGAACTGCTGGCGACGGTAGTTTCTCATTCCAACGACTGCTTCTACTGACTTGAATCCCATGGCGACGACTTCCGGGCTGAAGTCAAGGATGATCGGCTGGCCGAACACGTGAAGAGGGACTGGAGGACGGCTCCCCTTAGTGAGGCGGACCGGGCCCTGTGCCGGTGGGCGGTGAAACTGACTCTAAGCCCGTCCCAGATGACGGGGGAAGATGTGAACGGCCTTCGCAAGGCCGGATTCTCCGATGAAGCCATCAGCGACGCTGCCCAGGTGGTGGGGTATTTCAACTACATCAACCGGATCGCCGATGGGCTCGGAGTTGATCCCGAACCGGAGATGGTGAAGAAAAAGCGCTGAATTTATGGATTGAGCCTTTGGAGTCGACGGTCGTATATTGTTTCAGATTTCCTCCCGGAAAGACAATCTTGCCTCAGGAGGGTGCACCTAGATGAGCCCTAAGAAACTGATTTCCTTTCTTATCATGTTTTCCTTTCTCTGTTATGATATCGCCTTGGCGTTCGCCCCTCAAGATGACAAAATCACGATTGCCATCGTGGATTTCAGGAATACGGGCCAGGACATGGATCTCAATTATTTGGAGAAGACTATTCCCGAGGCCATCATCACCCGGATGGCCAGAGGCGGCCAGCTGGAAATCGTGGAGCGGGCCCGCATGCAGGAGGCCCTCAAGGAGATGCAACTGGGGATGGCCGGAGTGGTGGACGAGCAGACGGCGGTCGAACTGGGACGGGCGGTAGGAGCCAGCGCGATTCTTCTTGGCAGTTTTGTTTCCATTGGTGAGGTAATCCGGATCAACGCCCGGCTGATTGATGTTCAAACCAGTAGAATCATCAAGGCCGAGAGCGTTCAAGGACAGGTGGGAGAGGAGATTTTTGACCTGATGGACCAGATGGCCGAGTCCATGGAAACCCAGTTGGTGGGCGAAACAGGCAGAACCGTTCAAGTTCAGCCCATCCCTGTAACCCGGGAAGAAAGGAAGGAAGAAAAGGAAAGAAAGCCTTTGTTCAGCAGGTGGTGGTTCTGGGCCGGCGTAGCAGTGGCTGGCGGAGTGGCTGTGCTTCTGCTGACCCAGGAAAAGACATCTACAGTGAATATCACGGTCAATATTCCATGATAACGATAGGGTAGCGTACGGGTCAACACCATGCATTTAAAGCACATCATCTTCTCAGTCATGGCCGTTCTTATGGGTTTTTCTTGTTCACACAAAAACCCCCTTGCTGGAGGTGAGGGCGATAGCACGGTGAGCATGGAGATATTGTTTGTGGAGAATGGGTCTCACCTTGGATCTGACGGACTGGGAAAAGTGGCAACAATTACCGAGGTCACGGTCACGGTGACGGGCCCGGATATGAGTACGGTGACGGAGGCGCTAACGGTTGATTTAGAGAACAATCGGGCTACGGGTTCTGTCGAGGTGCCCAAGGGTGATGACCGGACGTTCGAGGTGGATGGGGAAGATGCGAATGGGATCGTTCAGTTCAGTGGTTCAGCGACGAAGAACATCACGAAGGATACGGAGACAGTGGAGATTGACGTGTCCTGGATCCCGCCCGATCCTGCCGATGTGACCATCTCCAATATCACCAGCTCCACCGTGAACATATCTTGGACTGCCACGGATGCTTCCGATTTTTACTTTTATCGTATCCTCCTTTCAACCTCTCCCCAGTTGGATGTTACAGATGATCAGCTTGGAGACGACATATATGATCGTGACGCTACAAGTTGGACTATTTCTGAGTTGACGGACAACACGACCTATTATGTCGCCGTGATTGTAGTGGATACGGAATTGTGGTTCACGAGTGGTCTGCAGTTTGGTACTCAAAGCTCAATTGTCCAGAGTTTCACTACTGCACAGTCGCTTCTGCTAAGCTATGATGACGATTCCATGGAGTACGTCGTTTCGACGGAAGGATCAGGATATGGATATTTTGTCTTTTTTACCTGTCCATCCTATCCATGCTATATCAGAGGTACTGGACTCTATCTCCAGGACACCTCCGACGAGGACGATAACTACCGTTTGGTAATATCAACCAGTGAAAACATCCTGGACCAGGTAGCACCCACCATTGCGGGAGAAGATTGGGTTTGGTTTGATATGGATTTGATTTGGGAGACCCGGGATCAGGGCACTGTAGCAGAAGATTTCATTGCAGGTTTCCAATACACTAAGGACAACGGCTGGCCAAAAATTGGAATGGATGACACGTCGCCATCTTCAGGACGGTCATTCAGGTACAACCCCTCTGCGGGCGAATTTGAGACGAGGGACTATGATTTGGGAATAAGAATGATCGTGGAAATAGGAGGCGGCGGGAGCACTGTGGTTGCCAATCAGGAAGTCCCAACTGAGATTGACAAGAGGTTTAGTATTCGCCCACCGACACTCCTAAGGCATACCAAGGGTCCTGGGGTAGAGCATCGCATAGCTGCAAAAAGACCGGTATTCGGAGGATCATCGAATGGTTCGGAAGCCGGTCATTTATTCGATTCAGCTTCAACTACAGGGAAGCCTGCCTTGGATAGAAACTGAGTCACAGTTACTTCTAATCCATCGATCCCAGCCCAGCAGTTACCATTCATACCATTGATAGCGACCATGTTGTTCTGTAGATTTTCCCGTCCGTGAGCATGAACGGAAATAGCGTGAGAATAAACTGAACGAGTGGATTTTCCTTAGATAGAAACGGGGGATATTAATCATAAGAATCTATCTCGTCCAGCACGGTGAGTCCCAGTTCAAGGAAGTTGACCCCGAGCGGGGATTGACGGACAAAGGTAAGGAAGACGTTACCCGGGTGGCGGCCCTTCTTATCAAGGGGGGTGTTCTGGTAAAGCGGATTCTGCACAGCGGCAAGAAAAGAGCCGAACAGACCGCCCTGTTGCTACAGGACTGTCTGGCTCCAGGAGGTGAATTCGGTGAAACCGACGGCATTGCCCCTCTTGATTCGATAGAGCCGGTGGCTGAAGAGGTGCAGGATTGGCAGGAAGACACCATGCTGGTGGGGCATCTCCCGTTCATGGCAAAACTCGTTTCCCGATTGACTTGCGGGGATGAAGATGCGGCCCTGGTGGAATTCAAACCCGGCTCAGTGGTGTGCCTGGAACGGCAGGAGACGGGAGCCTGGGTCATGGCCTGGATGGTCCGACCGGAATTGCTTTAACGACAATCTACATTCTTTGACCAGCGGGTGATTTTTGACAGGTAAGAAAGATGAGCCTTTTAAGATAGAAAAGGACTACAGCCCAATCAAAAATGACGCCCCTGCGCTTGAGAAAGCTCAGGGGCGGCTTATGTCCCAAATAAGGACCGAGATAGGAAATAGTGGAGGCTGAGAACTGGGGAAGCCGGATTTCACTTGACTTTACCAATGAAGTATAGTATACTTTGAAGTATAATACTTGTAAGTATACAAACAGCCATAGGGGATGTTCGTCGACCGAATTAAGGAACTCAGGCATCTGAACCGCGTCTTCAAAGGAGGTGGAGCCCGTCTTCTCATTGTCTATGGTCGACGGCGGGTTGGCAAGACCGAACTTCTCAGACAATTCTTAAAGGACAAAAAGCACCTGTTTTTTTCATCCGATCTTTCTTCCGAGCACGAGCAACTCAGACAATTCACGGAAAGGATATATCAACTGACGAACGATTCATTTTTGCAGGAGCAACCTTTTACCTCCTGGGAAGCTTTATTAAGATATGTTTTTGACAATGTTGACGATAACGTACCTATCGTCATCGATGAATTCCCTTACTTATGTCTCAGCAATCGTGCGCTTCCCTCCGTACTGCAGAAAATCTGGGACGAGAGAGTCTCTACAAGTGAGATCTTTCTTGTGTTATGTGGATCTTACATGAGTTTTATGGAAAAAGAGGTATTGAGTAGCAAAAGTCCGTTATTTGGGCGACGGTCTGGACAAATGGTTCTCCAGCCGTTGGGCTTTCACGACATCGGCGGTTTTTTCCCTAGTTATTCAATCTGGCAAAGGGTTCACGTTTATGCGATACTTGGAGGCACCCCGGCTTATCTATTGCGATTCAGTGATAAAAAGACGATAGAGAAGAATATAAAGGATGAGATCTTGAACAAACACGCCATGCTTTATAGTGAGCCTCGTTTCTTACTTTTGGAAGAATTGCGCGAACCGTCCACCTACTTTTCAATACTCAGGGCGGTAGCCTTTGGGAAAACAAGATTGAATGAGATAGTTCTGGAGACAGGAATAAGTGACAGGCACAAGGTAAACAAATACCTGGCAGTTCTTCGTGAGTTGCACATAATCAGAAGGGAAGTCCCTGTTACTGAGGATAAACCTCACAAATCTAGAAAAGGCATCTACAAGCTTGAGGATCCGTTTTTCAGATTTTGGTTCCGGTATGTGTTCCCTAACGTCAGTTATCTTGAGGAAGGTGACATCGATTATGTGTGGACGGAAAAAATAAAGGTTGACCTTGGTAGCTTTATTGGATTCATATTTGAAGACATATGCATACAGCAGATGAAAAGGCTAAACCGTAATGGTGAACTGCCGTTCAAAGCAAAAAAGATCGGGCGATGGTGGGATGCAAAAGATGAGATTGATATTGTTGCTTTAGATGATGCCAGTTCGTACCTGTTTTGCGAATGCAAGTGGACGGGCAGAAAAATCGGATTAGATGTATTGAATCAGTTGCAACATAAGGCAGACAGATTTTCGGGGGTTACAAGAAGATACTTTGGCTTATGGTCAAAGTCAGGTTTTACTGAACAGCTGCAGGATGTCTCTCGGAAACGGACGGATGTTTTGCTGTTCGGCTTTCCCACGGTGTCACGTGGAGATCGATAGGTTGTATACGGAAGAGTATTATACTTACGCGTATACTACGTTATGGGAAAACTTGTTTTCTGGGCGGTTACGGCGAAAGACAGCGTCCTTACTTTCACCCCCCAGAGTCCCTAAATTACCGGCCAGTCAAAGGCCCAGCCCTTGACGGGATGGCAATTAGATCGGCGACCGTTCATGAAAGGTGTTATGACAATTCTTCTTTCAGTGGCGATGGCATCGGGGGGCGATAACAAACTGGCTATCGGAGATCTTGCCCCCGATTTCGCCCTTCCGGACGAACAGGGAAAGATCCATACCCTTTCCGAGTACAGAGGTCAGAGGGTGGTGGTCTATTTCTATCCGAAAGACGACACTCCAGGGTGCATCAAGGAAGCCTGCAATTTCCGTGACAATTTTGACCTTTTCGAGAGAGAGAAGATCAAAGTCTTTGGCATCAGCTACGACACTCCGGAGTCCCATGAGAAGTTCAAGGAAAAATACGACCTTCCTTTCACCTTGTTGAGTGATGCCCATGGAAAAGTGACAAAGGCATACGGTGCCTACAGACCCCTTTTCCCCAAGCGGATCACCTTTTTGCTTGATGAGGAAGGAAAGATTCTAAGGGTGTATGACAAGGTCAGCGTCACCACGCACGGGGAGGATGTTCTCGAGTTTTATTCTTCCCGCAAGACAACCCACTAGAGCCCTGCCCGGTAGTCGCCGGGCTCTTTTTATCCTGTTATCCCTGGTTGTTCTCCTGTCCATCGGCTGGGGGCAGTCGGGAGTCACTGCCACATTTTCCGGATACGTTCTCCACGGGGAGTCCGGGGAAGGGCTTCCCGGTGCCAACGTCTATTTTGTCGGGACGGACATCGGGACAGCCTCGAACATTGATGGTTACTTTGTACTGCCGTCTCTTGAGCCGGGTCCCTACACCGTGAGGGTAACCTATGTGGGGTTTGAGCCCGTTCAGGCGGAAATCATCCTGAAGCGGGGTGAAGGACTTAAACGGGACTTTGAACTGTCGAGGCACCCACTGGAACTCGAGGGTGTGGAGGTCACCGGTGAGAGGCTGGCGCGAAAGGTGAATATTCAGGCCAGCCGGGTGACATTGACTACCCGGCAGCTCCAACAGGTGCCCCAGATTGGAGAAGCCGACCTTTTGAGAACGCTGCAGGCGCTTCCCGGTGTCCTGACGCCCACAGAATTCAGTACAGGGCTTGTCATCCGCGGAGGGAATACAGATCAGAATCTGATTCTGCTGGATGGGATTACCGTGTACAACCCGTCCCATCTGGGGGGCCTGTTTTCCAACTTCATTCTGGACGCGGTGAAACAGGCCGATCTCATCAAGGGGGGATTCAACGCCGAGTACGGGGGCCGACTTTCCGCCGTCCTGAACGTCCGCAGCCGGGAAGGAAACCAGAACCGGTTTGACGGCAAGGCTTCCCTGTCACTCCTTTCCGCCCAGACTACCCTGGAAGGTGCTCTCGGGACAGGCGCCTGGCTCGTTGCAGCTAGGAGAACCTACTTCGACCAGATTTTCAGAGGAACCGACCTCTATTTTCCCTACTACTTCTATGATGTCCAGGGGCACGTCTTCCAGGACTTCACGGAGAGGGACCGGCTCTCCCTCAGCTGGTACGTGGGGAGGGATGATCTGACCCTGGAGGATGTGAACCTCACGGCAGGATGGGGGAACCAGACATTCAGCACAAACTACCGGAAGCTCTTCGGCCCCAGGCTTATTTCCCACTGGATGCTGGCCGTGAGCCGATTCGACACCCAGTTTGATCTGGGCGGGGGATCAGGAGTGGCGAGCGTCAACAGCGTCACGGATAAGACGTTCCGTTCGGACTGGACCTACTTCGTCACCCGGGAAACCCAACTTCGCATGGGAATTGAACTGAAGGATCTCACGTTCATCTATGAGAACACATGGCTCGATAGCGCCCTGTTCAAGGTCGCACAGTCGCCTCTGGAGGGAGCCATCTTTGCCAAGGCAAAACGGTGGCTTACCCCCACCCTCATGGTGGAACCGGGAGTGCGGCTCTCCTATTATGAGAATCACCCCACAAAATGGTATCTCAACCCACGACTGGGGATCAAGTATCTCCTAACTGCCGACCGGTATGTCAATCTGGCTGCCGGCGTCTACCGTCAGTTCATTGAAACGGTGCAGGACGATTTCAATCCCACCATTCTCGATCAGTGGTTTGCCGTGGACCCCTCGGTGGAGCCCGCCTCCAGCCTCCAGTATCTCATGGGATACGAGGAATTCTTCGGCAAGGTCTACCGTGTTCAGGCGGAGATCTACTATAAGACGCTGGCAAATATGCTCACGTTCATCGAAAACCGGGCCGCGGCCGATGAGGAAATTTCAGACGAAGCCCTGGATGACAATTTTGATCTTTCAGACGGTTACGCCTACGGATTTGAACTGTTTGTCCAGAAGGAGTTCGGCCGCCTGAACGGCTGGGTCAGCTACGCCTATTCCGTTGCCCGGAAAAGACTTCACCGGAAAGAATACTTTACAAACTGGGACAGGAGACACGCCTTCAACATCGTCGGAAACTTCAGGTTGAACAAAAAGTGGGACTTGAGCCTGAGGTGGACCTACCAGACAGGTCAGCCGTACACCCCCATCCTGGGGTACTACTTTGAAACACTGCCGTGGGAAGCCGAACCCTTTTACCGGTCCATCCCCGGTGGCAGGAATTCCGTCAGGTATCCCCCCTATCACCGTCTGGACCTGGCGGCGGAGCGGCATTTCAGACTCTGGGGAGTCGAGGTGGACCTTCTCCTTCAGGTGGTGAACACCTACTGGCGAAAGAATGTGTTCCGCTACGTCTACCACTTCGGCGATCCTCACAACGGTATCGATGATGATCACGATGGTCGAATCGATGAACCCGATGAAGGGATCCCCCAGCGCGTACGTGTTACCGTCTTCCCCATTCTCCCCAGTATCGGGGTCAAGGTCGATTTCTGATGCGGACAGTGCCTTACCGCCGCCTCATTCTTCTGGCCCTTTTTTGGCTTCCCCTTTCGTGCGAGCTTCCCGTGGAACAGAATCCGTACGAAGACAGGCTGGTAGTCTTCGGCAATCTCGTGGCCAATGTGCCCGTCCTGGATACCGTGTTTGTCTCCCTCTCCTACAGGATTGAAGAACCCCACCAGGAGGCGGTGAAATGGATCTCCGACGCTGACGTCAAGCTAATGACGGGCGATGATTCCTTTCCTCTCTATCCTGTGGTGGGGAAACCTGGCCGGTATCTCGACACCACGTTTTCCCACATGATTCAACCCAGTATGACCTATCACCTGGAGGTCACCTGGCAGGGGTACGAGGCCAGGGCCACCACTACAGTCCCTGACACCTTTTCTCTCCAGAGCATACCGTCATCGCAGTGGAGCTGCAACGGTGAGCCCCAGGGGGTACCGGCCATCGACCTGCACATGGATGAGAACACTCCGGAAAAAATCCAGCAGGCTCTGGTGACCGGCGATTACAGCCGTGTGGCCCTGGACACCGTTGTGTATAAAGAGGGTGAGTGCTGGTCGGCCAGTTTCGCCTCCATTCCTCTGTTCGTCCTCCAATGGGAGGCGGATACCCAACCTGGGCTGGTACGCATTGTCAGTCTTGCCCTGAAGGATACGGTCACCAATGCCATCGTGGACACCTCCCTTTCAGCCGCAGCGTTTAAGGGACCCATGTACAGGGATGAGGACGGAAACTACTACCGGCCCAACCCTTTTGTCTGGAATACCACCCGGCCCGAACAGCCCATGAACTGGATCTATTTCAACTACTATGGTCCTCACCTGATCACCGTTGTGGCCATGGATCAGACTATCCATGACTATTTTCAGGGAGATCCATTTCGCATAAACCAGTATGTTCTTCCTGAAGGAAACATTGAAGGGGGATACGGCCTCTTCTCCTCCTCATTCGTTCGCCCTTTTCTCGTCTATGTGGCTCGGGACACGTCAGACAACGGACGGCACTGAAGCCTTCCTCAGAAACTATGAAATCCATGGTCATTATCTGGGCTGTGATGTTTATTTTCAACCTGCTGGCATCTTTCACCCATATTGCCGGGAAAGAGGCCGTCATGCACGTTTCCCCCTGGGCCGTGGGGTTTTACAGGTTCACCTTAGGGGCGGTGACTATGTGGGGCTTCATGAGACTGTCCGGCCGCAAGATCGTTCTGGAGCCTTCCGACCGGTGGAGGTTTCTTACTCTGGCCATTCTTGCCGTTCCCCTGAACCAGCTTTCGTTCTTGGTGGGCATTCATCACACGCCCGCGTCCCATCCGGCACTCCTTTATGCCACGACCCCGGCGTGGGTTTTTCTCTTTGCACTGGGTCTAAGGATCGAGCGCTGGAGGTGGTGGAAATGGATGGGGATCGGACTGGCTATGCTCGGGGTCGTGTTTCTTCTGGGAGGTGAGGTTCTCACCCTCCGCGGGGAAGTCGTGGGCGGAGACCTCATTCTGCTTCTGGCGGTTCTCTCCTGGTCCCTGTACACCGCTCTGGGCAAACCCATCGTGGAGCGGTATGGCGCCCTGGAAACCACGTTTGTTGTTATGGCGTTCGGTGCCTTAATGTATCTACCCTTTGGAGCCTATCTGGCGGCGACTGCAGACTATTCGGAAGCGGATACGTCGGTCTGGCTCGGTATCGTGTACATGGGCGTGGTGACCTCCGGGATGGCCTACTTTTTGTGGTACTGGTTACTTCAGCGGATCCGGCCGTCACAGGTGGCCGTGGTCACCAGCGCTCAACCTCCCACCACAGCCTTTTTGGCATGGGCGGTCCTGGGGACCGTGCCCACGGGGAACCTGCTTTTGAGTGGAACCTCGATCCTGGCAGGAATCGTTTTGATGGTGGGCTATGGAGGACCGAAACAGCCAACACGGATTTCAACCAAACCACAGTAGGGGAGCACCATGCGAAAGCTTTCTTGGATTGTAGTTTTCGGCATCGCCTTCGGACTGGTGGAAGCGGCGGTGGTGGTGTACTTGCGCTCCATCGGTTACCCCGAAGGGTTCGATTTCGCTGAGGGCAGATTGCCACCCACCATCCTGAACACCGAGATTATCCGGGAGGGAGCCTCCATCCTCGCTCTCGTGGCTATAGCAGTTCTGGCCGGCAAAACGGGCCTGGCCAGGCTCGGAGCGTTCATCACCGTATTCGGGGTGTGGGACCTCTTTTACTACGTTTGGCTGAAGGTATTTCTGGGATGGCCCGAATCCCTCATGGATGGTGATATTCTTTTCCTCATCCCCGGGGTCTGGGCGGGCCCTGTTCTGGCACCGATTCTGGTCAGTGTGGCCTTTGTGGGCTGCGGCGGATGGATCTACTGGCGGGAGGAAACAGGGCGACCGGTAAGAACAGGACCGATAGACTGGATCGTGGAGGCAGGGGGCGGTCTGGCGATTGTCACATCCTTCCTGGTCAGTGACATCGTTCCTGGTTCGGAGCCGGGACCTGATTACATCTCTTCTTTTCCCTGGTGGCTTTTCCTGGCGGGCTTCCTGGGGGGACTGGGTTATTTCGTGTGGCGGATTTTCCGGCAGTGAAGTTTCAGCTCCGCCATTTATTCCTCCCCACCGACACCGCCCTGTTCAAGAAAGTCCTCACCCTGGCCCTGCCTGTAATCCTTGGAAACCTGAGCCGCGTTCTCATGAATGTGGTAGACGTGGCTATGGTAGGGCGGCTGGGAGCCCACGCCCTGGCAGCCGTGGGAATGGGAAGCGTCCTTGTCTGGACCGTCCTGAGCTTTGCCTATTCCATCCGAACGGGAGTCCAGACCGTCACGTCCCGAAGACTGGGGGAGAAGCGCCTCAGTGAATGTGGGGCCGCTCTCAATAACGGACTCGTTTTTGCCGCAGGAACGGGAGTGACTTTGTCCGTGGTAGGGTATCTGGGCACCGGCGTGCTAATCGGGTTTCTTCTGGACGACCCCAGTGTCATTCCCCTGGCAGAAACCTACACCAGGTGGGCTTTTCTGAGTGTGGTTTTCGTGGTGATTGGGTATGCCTTTCAGGGATTCTTCAACGGCGTGGAACGGACGGCCGTCCATATGGAGGTGACCGTCATCTCGAACATCTTGAATGTCTACCTCAATGCCGGCCTGATATTTGGAAGTGCAAACCTTCCTGATCTCCTCTCAACAACCCCCCTGGGAGACCTTTCCTTCCTTGCTGCTTTCTGGACCCCCTTTGCCTTTCCCGCCCTTGGGGTGAAGGGGGCCGCCCTGGCCACCCTTGTGGCTTCCGCCTGGATGATGGCCCACTACTTGGTCCGGGCATCTCTACGGGACTTCCGTAAGGGATACGGTGCCCTGACGGGCCGGCTCAACCGGCAGGTCCTCAAACGGGTTGTATCCATCGCCGTGCCGCAAGGACTCCAAGAACTGGGGGTTATGCTTGTCTTTGTGCTGTTTTTCAAGATCACAGCCCTGGTGGGAACCCTGGAAGTGGCGGCCACGGAGGTTGTCTTTACCATTATGCAGGCGTCGTTTCTGCCCGCAGCGGGTTTCGGCATCGCCTGCGCCACCCTGGTGGGGAAGTACCTGGGAGAGAATACCCCGGACCTGGCGGAGGTGACTATCCTGGAATCGGTCCGGTGGTCTATCATCTTTATGGGAAGCATGGGAATTATTTTCCTCCTTTTTCCGAATCAGATCCTTTCGTTTTTTACCCGGGATGAAACGGTGATCGAACTGGGTTCGGTGGCATTGAGAATCCTGGGCGTGGTGCAGTTCGCAGACGCCGTGGGCATGACCTTGTGGTTCGCCCTGTCGGGAGCCGGCAATACCAAGTATCCCGCCATAGTGGAAATGACCATCGCCTGGTTCATCTTCCTCCCCTCCTGCTATGTTACCGCCGTCATAATGGACTCGGGTATCCTTGGGTCCTGGATCAGTTTCGGGTTCTATATCACTCTGTATGCCTCCGCCATGGCATGGAAAGTCCTTAAGGGAGACTGGAAAACCATCCGAGTGTAAAATATTTGTCTTTATTATCACGAACCGTAGTCATATATTGATATGGTTCATGATTATGATATATATTTGCTACCCGGCATGGGTAGGTTACGCAGTACATAGTGCCCGTCCGGCATGTCGTGAAGTCGGGGGTTTACGAGGATGGCGGACTTTCTTTGGCGAACGGTTCTGTCTCTGGTGGTCCTGAGCGGAGGTGCCGCCGCGCCAACCTCCCTGTCACCGGGTGATGTGGCCATTATCGGGTATAATTACGACAATCCCGATGAATTCGGGTTTGTGGTACTTGTGGACCTGGATTCGGGGACACAGATCTATTTTACCGACAGCGGGGTGACGGCTGAAGGGACCTTCCGGGGCGGGGAAGGAGCGGTGAAATACACGGTTCCTGGTGAGGGAATACCTGCGGGGTCCGTGATTATCTACACCGGTAGCGACTCCAGTTTTGTTCCTGCCAACGATTCACACGTGGGGACCGGAGGGTTGGCCCTGTCGAGCTCAGGAGACCAGATCATCGCCTTCCAGGGTTCCAGCGCCAGCCCCAGCTTTATCTATGCGCTGAATGCCGAAGGCGAGGGCTGGCAGCCGGATGCCAACAGTTCAAACGAAACCGCCCTGCCGCCAGGGCTCATCGATGGGTCCACCGCCCTGGCCCTGATGGAAGCGGACAACGGTTACTACAGTGGGACCACCAGGAGCGGGACTCAACGTGAGCTCCTGCAGGCTATTTCCCTGCAGGAAAACTGGACCACCAGTAACAGCCGGCAGGACAGCAACACCTGGCCTTCGTCCTTTGCCGTTTCTTCCTCTTCCTCCGACCGTACCACTGTCCAGTTCTCCTCGTCAGAAGCCACCGTTTCCGAGGGAACATCCTCTTACTCTTTTTCTGTTTCCATATCCAATCAAAGCCCTTCCAGTCAGACCACGGCAGATGTGGTGTTGACCTCGAATGGGACCGCGACCGGCGGTACGGACATTTCCCAGTACACCCCTCAGACCGTCACCTTTCCAGAGGACAGCTTTTCTGCCCAGTCCGTGACGGTGTTTCTCATCGACGACTCAGAATTCGAGGGAACAGAAACCCTTGTTTTCGAACTCAAAAACGCTGCCGGAGGCAATGAGGCGTCGGTGGGTTCCCCGGATCGGTTCGTCCTGAGCATTCTGGATAACGATCCCCCGGCTGTGGTCATCAACGAGATTCATTACAACCCCGCCGTGGACCAGGGGCCGGATGACGAACACGAATTCCTGGAATTGTACAACCGGTCACCCTATACCGCTTATCTTTCGGGCTACAACTTCAGGGAAGGGATCCAACTTACTTTCGGACCTTCTGATTCCCTGGCCCCCGGCTCCTATCTGCTGGTGGCAAAAAGGGCGGCTACCTACCCGGGGAGCATTGAATGGACGGCCGGGTCCCTGGCCAACGTTGGGGAAAGAGTGGTTGTGGTCACCGGGGAGGGGACCCTTGTGGATTCCGTGATGTATGCCGGTAGGGATCCCTGGCCCATGGAAGCCAACGGGTCGGGACCGTCCCTGGAACTGGTGGATCCCTGGCTGGACAACTCCCTGGGAAAGGCGTGGCAGGCGAGCTTTGTGGATGGGGGGACCCCCGGGGGTCCCAACAGTTCAAACTCAGTACCCCGGGCGATGCCGGACTCTTTTTCCACAGGTGAGGATCAGGCTCTGGTGGTAGATCCCCCGGGTGTTCTGGAAAACGATTCCGATTCCGATGGTGACATCTTGACCCCATTTATGGTGGGAGCCCCCGTCCACGGGGGCATGGCCCTGTCATCAGACGGCGGGTTCCAATACATCCCGGATCCCGACTTCTTCGGCCAGGATACCTTTGTGTACGCGGTGCACGATGGGACGGACAGTTCGTCGCCCGCGACAGGTGTCCTGAAGGTTATGCCCGTGAATGATCCTCCGGATCCGTTCGGTCTGCTGTGGCCGGAAGACAGTTCGGTCATTGTGATCACCAGGGATCTTCTGTCCCAGCCGTTCATCATGGGATGGGAATCCACCTTCGACAGGGACGGGGACAGCGTGACGTATGAACTTGCGGCTTCCGGGGAACTATCGTTCCTCACCTCCGGGGGCATTCAGGAAAGCCGCTTCGCCATCACGTATCAAGAATTGGTGGACGCCATGGAAGATAGTGACCGGGTGGAGGGGGAGTGGATCGTATGGGCTTCGGATGGAATTGCCGCACGGGAAGCAGACAACGGACCCTTCCGTTTAACCCTGGATGGCTCCTCGCTGGCCGTTGGGGGAAAAAAGACAGTTCCCACCGCGTTTGCCCTGTATCCCAACATTCCCAATCCGTTCAATCCTTTCACCGTGATCCCGTATGACGTTCCCCAGGTTTCCACGGTTCAGGTCGAAGTCTATGATCTCCTTGGCCGGAGGGTTCAGGTCCTGTTTTTCGGAACGCGCCGGCCGGGGACTTACGAGGAAGTCTTCACGGGAAAGAACGACCGTGGGATTCCGGTGGCGTCCGGGATCTACATCTGTCGAATGGTGGCGTTTGACCGCGGCACGAAAGAGGTGACATACCGTAGAACCCGGAAACTCGTCCTCATGAGATAGCCCCTGGGGCATTGCCGCCCAGGCCGGTTCTCCAGACGAACCGGAGGAAAAAGTTTTCACCACCGGGCTTGAAGCCCAAAAGGGCCCCGCGGGTTCGATCTCAAAAATCACTTGACAGAGCTAACTGATAATACTTATACTACTGATAAATCAGAGAGATCAGCGAGTTCCGATTCGTTTGGATTTCATCTACGTAAGGAGGTTATGATCATGGACAAGGAAGCAAAAAAGATTCCTTCCTCTGGGGTTACCATCGGCTCGTGCACCATAAAGGTGGAATCACTCGTGACGGTGGACGAGAGAGGTCAGATGGTCCTGCCGAAGGAGATCAGAGATAAGTTTGGAATCCGGGGAGGAGACAAACTGGCCATCGCAAGCTGTACAGACACCGAGGACAACCTAACCTGTCTGTGTGCAGTCAAATCTGACGATTTCGCCGTAAGGATCAAAGATCTTCTCGGTCCCATGTTGAACGAGGTGGTCCCTTGATCGAGAGTTCAGGCTTCGATACATGCCCGTGGCAACCCGTTTAGAATACAATATCAACGATTGAATCTGTGAGAAAAGTGGTAGAGTATTTGACCAGCACCGTTCTCGTATCGGTAAAGGGCAGGGCCGGATCGAAGCTGTGGCGGTTGGTGTTGATTCCCTCATTATAAACGATGTACAGGTCGGTCCCTTCCCGGGGATTGAACCGGAACCGTCCGTTGAAAACGATGGCGTCGGTGGCGCTGTTGTACTGGATGAACGTGAAAAGAGAAAGGACGGCCGACAGGGTAGTCTTCAGGCGCAACCGGACAATGTTGGAATCGAACCGCTGATCTCGCTGCGGAAACCGGACCCTGTTGAATTCTACAGATCCACTCGCTTCAAAGTATTTGGAGATGACCCACGCCGGAACGGCCCTTAGAGAAAGTCTATGACCATCATAGAACGTGCCCCCATTCAGGTACGTTTCCACCCGGAACAGGCCGCCAAACGGAGATTGATAGGAGGCGCTCAGCTCGGTGAAAGTGTAGGTATCAGGGGAGATGAAACTGTCGCTGCTCAGGCGAAATGTATCGGTTATCGACTCATGAAGTAGTTTGAGTCCCAGGGATGTAAAGACGCCAGATTTTGTTGACCGCCACCATGAAGACCCCACTTCCGCTGATTCTAATCTACCATCGGTGTTGTTTAAGAATATCCAGCTGAGGAGGGACAATGAGTGGGAAAAAATGGGAGAATCCTCATCCGGAAACCACCCGTAGGAAACCTCATTCCGGAAGAGGGTATAGTTCGTCCGGGGGACGAACCCCATGCCGGGATTGTAATCCATCCCCTGCCGCGATACACTCAGGTCGAATCCCAGTCCTTCCTTAGTGCGGCGTTCCCAGTTTAGTCGAAATCGTGTCGTCGCCAGACTCAGGATGGGCTCGGTGGTTTCCGTGTCCGCTGTCTGGGCCCAGTTCAACGTAAGGTAATCATCGCCAAACAGTCTCAGAATACCATCCAGGGCATAGGCGAGGTTTCTGTGGCCATCGGTTCCGATCCGGCTGGTGACCATCCCTCCGGCATAAGAGTACGGGTTCAGTACCTGGCGCCGGAGTCGTAAGACACCGAAGTTTTCCGATGCAACGGTCACCGTGGAATCCGGTTCCGGGGAGAACGCGGTTTGTGCCGTTTGCATGTTCATGCCACCGATATCCCAATCACCCAATCGCCCCACCAGGCGCACCCCGCCCAGGATGGGAACCAGTCCGTAGTCTGATAAGCCGATGCTACGGCTGTAGAACAGACGATTGGGGCCTCCCAGGCTGAAATCGAAAATGGAGGATCGTTCTTGAAAGAATAGTCGCTTCTCCGGGAAAAACAGGGAAAACCGGGTGAGGTTTACCTGTTCGTCGTCCGCCTCCACCTGGGCGAAGTCCGTATTCAGGGTGAGATCCAGAGTCAGGTTGCTGGAAAGGCTGTACTTAACATCGAGCCCGATGTCACGGGCAGGGTTTTGTTCCACTGTCCAGGCCGTTTCGTCGTCGTTGAGTTTGGACGATTGTCCGGTACCGCCAAGGGCATACGGCGTGACGTAAAGGGGATTCCTGGAGTAAACACCCTCAAGCCGGACCCGCTGGGCTAGGGAGGGTTTCCACACACTCCAGAATCCCCATTTGGGAGATATGGCGGGAAAGGTGACCGTCTCAAACTTCCTGGCAATGTAGCGCCACGCGGTCAATCCCATGGTGACCTGACCGTCTGTATCCTGAAAACGAAGACTCGAAAAAGGGATTCGCATTTCGGCGAACCACCCTTGGTCGGTTATCTTGACCGCCACATCCCAGAAGGTATTCCAGCTGACGTTTACGGGGAATTCGCCCTGGGCGTCGTTGAAAACGGCCGCGTCGAATCGGATCCCGGCGGGAGTGGTAAAAAACCCGAGACCGTTTTCGTTGTCATTGAAGGTGTCCAGTATGATGCCGAACCAGTCGTTGCTGGGGCTCATGTTGTCCCGGTTCATGGCTCCTCGCTGGATCCCCTCTGGATCGGAATCATACAGTCGTCCGGCTACGTACAGGTAGTCATCATCGTAGGCCACCAGAATTTCAGTGACTTCGGACGGATCGAGACCGAAGGTGGGCTGGTTCATGGTCACTTCCAGGGGGTTAATCCGCTGCCAGGCCGGTTCCTGGCTGAATCCATCTAGGGTGACGGGACCGTCTATCCGGGGAAGGGTCATCACGTCCTGGGCCTGTAACGCCCCGGAAAACAAGGAGCCACAGGCCAGGGTACAGAGAGCGACACTGAGGTGCGGGAATCGGGATAGGGACGTCATTGAAGCTTAAGCAACAAGAGGGTGGAACCCGGCGGGAAAATGTCCCGGCTATCCCGAATAAGCAACGCTCTTTTTCCTCACCTGAACAAGAACGGCGCCCACTGCCGCTACAATCATTCCCGCACCCTCCTGAAAGGAGATTTTCTCATCGAGGAAGAACCAGGCCAGAATCGCAATCTGGATCAACATGGTGCCGTTGATGATACTGGACTCCATGGCGGTGAGAGTGCGGAGAGTGAGGTTCCATAGAGTAAACGCAAAGGCAGTGTTAACGGCAGCCAGCCAGGCAACAAAGGCGAGCCCTTTTAGGCTTATGATCGGCAGGCCTTCCGTAGCAAATCCTGCACTGAGCAAGACAACCGACCCCACACCCATGCTGACAAAGGTTACGACCAGCGGGCTGACATCCCGGTTTCTGTTAATGTCCCGTCCCAGTACAGCCGCCCCTGAGTTTGCCAGCACCCCCATTCCCATGACGGCCAGCCCCAGTCCTTGACTTCCCAAGAATGAAATGGGATAAAAGTAAACCACGATTCCCATGATGAACAGCAGGGCACCCGTCCATTGAAGGAATCGGGGGATTTCTTTCAGGAGGAAGATGCCCATGACGGCGACGATCAGGGGGGTAAAGTTTAGCAGAAGACTTACGGTAACCGCGGGCAAAAGGGAAAGGCCCACAAACTGAGCACCCTGGGTGAAAGCGTAGAACACAACCCCCAACAGAAGAAGCTTCCGCCACTGGAGTTTTGTCAGTTGACGTATTTCATTTCGGGTTTTCTTCCTTAGAACGAAGGGAACAAAGCAGACAAAGGCCAGGGCGTACCGCAGGCCAGCAAAAGAGAGAGGGGGAATTTCGGTAAGACCCCATTTGATGATGATGAACGATGTTGACCACAGAAAAGTGACGAACAGGGCCTGAAATACCGCAACTAGCCTCACTTTTTATCCCTATGGGAGGGGGGACGGACAATGATTTCAAGGATCTCCCTGGCCTCTTCCTCACTCAGAGCCCTGGCCTCGATCCGAACATCCTCAGGGACCCAGTCTGGAAAGGGGGTCTCTTCCACCGCGTGCTTGCCCGATGAAGTGTGAAACTCGCGAACGGCCGAAATCCGTTCGGGATCAAGTTTACCGGCTATTCTTACCAGATGGGGCCAAAGGCGCCGGTGGACGTAGGTAATTTTTCCGTCTACCAGTCTGCACACAAGGATGTCCGAAGATCTCCTGAGCGCACGGGTCAGGTTGAAGATCTCGTGGCCCTTCGTATGGTCCCACCAGCTCCCCACGATAGGACCCCCAGCCACCTGCTCGGCGAGGCTGGGGACAAAGGATCGGGCGGATTCGGTGACCACGCCGTGTTTATCGACGAACGCCAGGGCTTCAGGTTCATTCACTGAATCTCTCCACCGGGAAAAGGTTGGAAAAGTTTGGACCGAAGTTAGGGGAAAGCTTCCATCAGTTTCAATACTCAGGCTGCAAACGACGGTCACCCGGCTCGTGCTCATAGGCCAGGGCGATCCATTGAGGCGACCTCGGGAAACCTCCCATATCACTCCAGTACAATATCCCGGGTGCCTCTCCAGACTCCGTCGTCTCCTCGTTCAAGGGATACGATCCCCGATCCCCCTCGAGCTTCCAAACGCTGGCGGCGGCGTTTCGTCAAAAAGGGATCTCCTTCAAACATGATGCTGTCAATCCAGTATTCGGGCGTATCCGGTTCTTTAATGGTCACATGAATGTGGGCAGGCTCTGAACCTGTAGGGTAGGTTCCAGGCCGGATCGTGTCGATCCTGTATTGGCCATTCTCGTCAGTCTGAAGCCAGCCCCGAAGGTATCCATGCCGCCGGCCGTTTCCTGTCTCATCACCGCGCTTGGCGTAGATTCCCGCTTGGTTTGTATGGTAGGCGTAGAGGATCCCGATGGGATTGTTCTTGAGTAGTGTCCGGAGACGCCCGACCTGCGGCGATGAGGTACGACACAATCAAGGGAATCAGGATATCTCTTTGGGAGAGAATTCTTGAGAAATTCATGGCTGTTTCCCCCAGCGGGGCCAAAACTTATGACGTTAACACGTGTGTTGCCACAAAGTTTAACCCCACTGCATTCTTCTTGAATCTCACCCTCTGAATCCATAAACTGGCCGGAAGGTTGGGGACACCCTCAATTCCACTTCGCAGCAATCTCTTTCACAGGAGGAGACCATCATGAGGAAGCTGGTGTTTACGGGATTACTGGTGGTGATGGGATGTGCCAGTTTGATTCCCCTGAAAGTGGGGCCGCCGCGAGACATAACGGTTGACGTTACTCCAGAACGGATTGCCAGGGGTGAATACCTGGCCAATCATGTAACGCACTGCATCACTTGCCACTCTGAACTCAACTGGGATTTTTACGCCGGTGGACAGCCCCAACCCGGCACCGAAGGCCAGGGTGGGGACCCGATCGCGGAAAACATGGGGATCATCGGGAGTTTTGAAGTGTTCGCGGGGAACATCACCCCTGCGGCCCTTAATGACTGGACCGACGGCCAGGTAATTCAGGCTATCACCGAAGGGGTAACCAGGGACGGCAGACCGCTGTTCCCGGTCATGCCGTACAGTGCCTTCCGCATCATGCCCGAGGAAGATGTCTATGCCATCGTGGCGTACTTGCGGCAGCTGAAACCGATCGAGAATCCCGTTGGCAAAAAGAAGATCAAGCGGATATTGAAACTCGTGGAGCGGACGTTTCCCAGTCCCTGGGACCCTCAACCTCTTCCCGATCCTTCCGACAGGCTGGCCTACGGAAAGTATCTGGCCACCATCGGAAGTTGCCATGGCTGCCACGACACCTTCTCGAGTTCAGGCAAGCCCATAGAGGGAATGACTCTTGCGGGAGGCAATGAGTTTGCCCTGCCCGAAGGCGGGACGGTCCGTTCCAGCAACATCACTTCCGATCCGGAAACGGGAATAGGGAACCGGTCAAGAGAGGAGTTCATCGGACTGTTCAAGTCCTTTCAGAATCCAGTCAAAATGGACGAGATGAATAGACACCAGAATACGGTTATGCCATGGCCGGCCTTCGCCGGGATGAAGGACGAGGATCTCGGGGCCATCTATGACTACCTCATGTGGGCCGAGCCAGTCAAGAACCGAGTGGAGAAGTATCCAGTTCTCGCGGTACCCTAAGGGATTATATTGTGTAAAGGATTCGGATAGGCGGTAGGTTACACGGTACCCGGAGGGAGTGCCCGGGTTCACAAACTAGTCGAACAGTTTCTTGTACTTCCCGTATCCCTCCGCTTCCAATTCCTCTTTGGGTATGAACTTTAAAGCCGCCGAATTAATACAGTAACGCAACCCCGTCGGAGCAGGTCCATCGGTGAACACGTGTCCCAGGTGGGAATCGGCTTTCTTGCTTCTGATCTCCGTTCTTAGCATAAAGAGACTTCTATCTTCTTTTTCCGCCAGATTGCCTGAGTCTAACGGCTTGGTAAAACAAGGCCAGCCCGTTCCCGAATCGAATTTGTCCAGGGAACTGAATAGGGGTTCACCAGAGACGATATCCACGTATATGCCTTCTTTCTTGTTGTTCCAGTATTCGTTGCTAAACGGTCGCTCGGTAGCCCCCTTCTGAGTAACCTCGTACTGGAGAGGCGTCAGCCGATTCTTTATTTCCTCATCCGTAGGTTTTTGAAATTTGGATGACGCCCCCCTTTTCTCTCCTCCCGCCCGGGCGGGAGGGACCGAGGAGGGTGTTGTCTCAACAGAGGAGGTTTTCCTGGATGATTTTCCCCACTTCTCTTTCAGGAATTCATCCCGGCCTGAGCCTTTGCGGTACCGTTTGTACCCGATAGTGTGCTTCCTGTAGTAATCTTGGTGATAATCTTCTGCTTTCCAGAATTTGGTGTAGGGGACAATTTCGGTGACGATGGGTCTGTCAAAGAGCCCTGACTTTTCCAGTTCTCGTTTTGATTCCTCCGCCAGGCGCTTTTGTTCCTCGCTGTGATAGAAGATTGCCGTACGGTACTGGGACCCCCGGTCCACGAAGGACCCTCCTGCATCGGTAGGATCGATCTGCCTCCAGAATATCTCCAGCAGGTCCGAATACCCCACCTTGCCAGGATCGTAGGTGATCTGAATGGTCTCGGTATGACCTGTCTTACCCGAGGATACCTCCTGATAGGTGGGGTTTTCCTTGTGGCCGCCGGAATAACCCGAGACCACAGTCCTTACCCCGTCCGTAGACTCAAAAGGGGGCTCCATGCACCAAAAACAGCCTCCGGCAAAGGTAGCCGTTTCAAGTTTTTGGGACCGCTTTTTCATAGAAAACTCCTGTTTGGGTCCGTCCCCACCTTTAGCATCGGAGCAGCCGGTGAGGACGAGAACGAAACTGACGCTGAAGAAGAGTACGTATTTCATGCTCACATTTCGAAGGCCCTGCCGCACCTTCAACCAAAGTTAGGATGATTCATCCAGTTTGGCCACGGCAATTGTGAGATCTCACCGGCTCCCCTCTTCCCAGAAAGTCATGTCCCCATCCGATAGAAACACTCCAGGTTTCACAAAAAGGTCCCCAAAAAAAGGGGAAAAACCATCGGGAATCTCTTGACGAGGATCGTGGTACACTGTATTTTCGCGGCCATAATTTGACGACCATGGAGGAACATACACAGCAACCTAAGTCCCAGGAAGTCCTTGAGGAAGAGGCCTCCAGGGCAAGGAACACTCTGAACGTATCCATCAAGGAAGGGAACTGGTGGGCCATCATGGTGGGTTTTGGGGAATCGTATCTGACAGCATTCGGCGAGTACCTGAAGGCCTCCCTCACTCAAATCAGCCTTCTGACTACCCTGCCTCAGGTGATATCCAGCCTGGTGCAGCTCGCCGCCTTCAAGATGACAAATCTGATGGCCACGCGCAAACGGCTGGTAGTGACCGCTGCCATGATGCAGTCCGTTACCTGGCTTGCCATCATTGTGATTACGTATTTTGTTCGTGATGTCACGCCGCTTCTTGGTTTGGCCGTCTTTTATTTTGTCTGCGGCGCCATGGGAGTGTCGCCGTGGATGTCATGGATGGGGGATCTTGTTCCCGAAAAATCAAGGGGGAGGTACTTCGGGAGGAGAAACAGGATCGTCGGTTTTGTCTCGTTCGTGTCTGTTACCGCCGCCGGAATGATCCTGGACCGGCTGTCGAGTGTCAATCCGTTCAGCGGGTTTGCGGTTCTTTTTTCCATCGCTTTTATAGGTCGATTTATCTCCAGCCTGATGCTGGCAAACCAGTACGAACCCCAGGTCGAACTCAAAGCTCCGGAATCCTACAGTTTCTTAAGATTCCTCCGGAGGCTTCACAGGGAGGACTATGGCTTCTTCTCCCTTTACATCATGTTGATGATGTTTGCTGTCTATCTTGCCTCACCCCTCTTCATCGTCCTGTGGCTGAGGGTGTTCGAATTCTCCTACATGAAGTTCATGATTTTGGTCTCCAGTGCCTCCATCGCCAGCTTTATCACCATGACAGTGTGGGGAAAATCCGCGGATCGCTTCGGGAACAAGAGTGTCCTGGAAGTCTGCAGCTACCTGTTGACGTTCGTTCCCCTCCTCTGGTTCCCTCTGGGCTACCTTCCCCGGGAGATAACTTTCGTTCTGGGGATAGGAATACAAATCCTGTCTGGATTTTCATGGGCGGGATTCAACCTGAGTTCTGGCAACTTCGTTTACGATATGGTGACTCCCGAGAATAGGCTGAAATTCATTTCCTACCACACCGCCTTGAAGGGATCCTCCATATTCCTCGGAGGAATCGTCGGAGCCTTCGTCGCGGGCATCCCCGTTTCCGTTGCCTGGCTCCCTTCGGGCATCTACCTTATTCTTCTGATCTCAGGTGCAGCCAGGGGGCTTGTGGCCCTCACTTTTGTCGGGAGAATCCGGGAGGCCCGGGAGGTCGTCCGGCGTCCCCCGCTGCTTCGAATGGTCACTGTGGTGCCCGTTCAGGGACTGTACCTTGAAATAGTGGTGGGGATGAACCGGACTGCCCGGAAATTCCGGCAGGGAATGAGAAGAATCTGGAATCAGACCTCCGCCAGGGGTTGATTCTCAGCCACTGACGTCCTAAACTCGGTCACCATGGGAAAAACTCGTACCTATCCGGTTCTGATTATTCTGGGGATTATGATCCTTTCTTACAGAGTGGCCGCGACTCCTGGCCTGTCATCGAAGCTGGTGGCCCATGGCTTTTCCAAACCGGTCTACGTGACTTCCCACCCGGAAGATCCCTCACGCCTTTTTGTGGTTGAGCAGAAAGGGGTAATCAAGATCATCGAGAACGGCGAAGTCCTTTCAAGACCGTTTCTTGACATCACTGACCGGGTCCATAACCCCGTGACACCCGGGGATGAACGAGGCCTGCTGGGTCTGGCCTTCCATCCTGTCTATCCCGAAAATGGCTTTTTCTACGTCAACTACGTGGACAGGGAAGATCACACCATTATCTCCAGGTTTCGGGCCCCATCCGATCCAAGGGTGGCAGACCACGACTCGGAGAAAGTTTTGATGAGACTTAAGCAGCCTTTCTCCAATCATAACGGTGGACATCTCGCCTTTGGACCCAAAGACGGATTCCTGTACATCGCCCTGGGAGATGGGGGGAAATGGGGGGATCCCTTCAATCACGCCCAGACGCTGGATAATCTGTTCGGAAAGATTCTACGTATCGATGTGGACAGGGCAGACCCCTACGGTATTCCTCCCGGTAACCCCTTTGTTCATGTTGCCGGAGCCAGGCCCGAAATCTGGGTCTACGGCCTTCGAAACCCCTGGAGGTTTTCTTTTGACCGGACTACGGGGAACCTGTACATGGGGGACGTAGGTCAGGACACCTGGGAGGAAATCGATGTCCAGAGGGCTGGCAGCCCTGGGGGTGAGAACTACGGCTGGCGAATCATGGAGGGGAATCACTGTTACAACCCTCCGAAAGACTGTGACACGGAAGGTCTAACACCGCCCGTGTGGGAGTACTCCAACGACGCCAACTACATGCGAACCCTCATGGGAAGGTCGCAGTTTGGCGTTACCGGTTGTTCTGTGACGGGGGGGTATGTCTACCGGGGACAGGCCATGCCTGAACTTCAGGGTACCTACTTTTTCGCGGACTACTGCTCGGGCAACATCTGGAGTTTTGAGTTTTCCCACGGCCGGGTCACGAATGTTCAGGATAGAACAGCAGAGATTAACCTGGCTGGCGGGGAATTCACAACGTATGTCTCGTCCTTCGGGGAGGACGCCACCGGGGAGTTATACGTTGTTGATTATAATGGAGGTGTTTACAGGATCATTCGAGGAGAATAGGACCGGAGGTTTCTCATGGCATTCAAGAAGCTCGAGTTCCACCCACTCCCGGAGGAAGAGATGGTTCGGCGATCCATCGAATACCTGCGGGCAATGAAAACAAGAAGAAGCGTGAGAGATTTTTCTGACAGGTCCGTTTCTTTTGAGGTCATAAAGAACATCGTAATGACGGCGGCCTCAGCCCCTTCAGGAGCCAACAAGCAACCGTGGACCTTCGTCATCGTGAAAGACCCCAGGATTAAGAAACGGATTCGCATAGCGGCCGAAAAGGAAGAAAAGGAGAATTACGAGCGCCGGTTTACTAACGAGTGGTTGGACGACCTGAACCTGTTTGGCACCGATTGGCACAAGGAGTTCCTGGAAATGGCGCCCTACCTTATCGTCGTCTTTAAGCACAGTTTTGATGTGGTAAGCGGGGAGCATCGCAAGAACTACTATGTCAACGAATCCGTTGGCATTGCCGCCGGGTTCCTGTTGACGGCGATCCACAATGCGGGACTCGTGGCCCTGACCCACACCCCGAGTCCCATGGGATTTCTGGCAGAAATCCTGAATAGACCGGCCAATGAAAAACCGTTCTTACTCATTCCGGTCGGTTTCCCAAGGGATGGTGCCGAGGTTCCCGTCCTGGATAAGAAAAGTTTCGAAGAAGTTGCCGTTGTTTGTTAAAGGGAGGTCCATGGAGCTTGTTCATTTATGGTTCCCCCGAAGACGTGGGCATCACAATACCCCCCTCACCTCCGAGTATTTCGCCGTTGCCCTGGAGAAACCACCGGCCAACCAGGGCCGCAGTCGCCGCATCCAGTTCATCTCCCGTCATGGTAGCCGTCAATCCCTCAACACCCATTCGTTTCAGTCCCCTGAGAAGCCCTTTGAGGTCCCGGTGCTGGCGGGGAAGACCCCACACGTCTTGAGCCGCACCGGGATAACACTCTACCGCCCTGTGCCCCATCCCCTCAATTCTCTCCTTGAGAGCTAACCCACGTTCGGTCAACATTCGCATGGGGCCCAGGGTGATAGGAAAAAAGCGAATGCCCCGGCGCCGCAGCTCATGGTCACACTCTCGAAAATGCTCACCGGAGCGGTCGTGAATGGTCTTTCGTCCCTTGGGCAGACTCAAAGGGGCATCTATGGAAACCAGCTCTGGCCGTGCCCGGTCTATGGCGTTAAGGATCTCTTCATCGTCCGACGCCACCTCAGTCGTTGCCATCATACCGCGCAGGAGACATATCCCCGTTGGGCGGCTGGGCGAGCCTGCAAGATCTACCCCAAGAACGACCATCGTTCTACCCTTTGACACTATTCAGGGTAGCCGTCGATGATTTCCTTTCGGCGGAAGCAGTCCATGGTATGGTCGTTCACCATGCCAGTCGCCTGCATATGAGCATAGCAAATGGTGGAGCCCACGAACTTGAATCCACGCCGGCGAAGGTCTTCACTCAGGGCGTCAGACTCAGGGCTGGTTGCCCGGTAATCCTTCAACGTTCTGATTTCATTCACCATAGGTTTACCATTCACAAAACGCCAGATGTAGGCATCGAAGCTGCCAAATTCCTCCTGAACCTCGAGAAACTGTGTGGCGTTATGGATCGCGGCCGCCACTTTCAGGCGGTTGCGGATGATGCCGGGATTGTTCAGGAGCGAGTCAACCTTTGTCTGATCATAGCGGGCAACTTTTTGGGGATCAAACTGATCGAAGGCCTGTCGGTAGGTCTCCCGCTTTCGGAGCACCGTGTACCAGCTTAAGCCCGCCTGGGCCCCTTCCAGGGTAAGGAACTCGAAGATAAGTCGATCGTCGTGGACCGGGACCCCCCACTCGTTGTCGTGATAGTCGACGTAGTCTTGTTTGTCAGGATCGACCCAGGGACATCTCACCATACCACCTAAGTTTAGTGAAAAAAGCCCACCCTCGCAGGACTTTCTGCGTAAATTCCGGCGGCTGTGGTGGGACGGTAGCGAGCGAATCCCGCAAGTGTGCTGAAGAATCTACGGCAGGGATACCGACGAGTACAGTCAGGGGAGAACCAGAAGATGAGCTGTTGTCAGTGTCAGGGTATTGAGACCTTTTTCAGTGATAAGATGGCCGCCCGGGAACTCAAGCGTTACCGGAAAAAGGGACCTTCCAAAACTACCCGGATGCTCATCGAGGCCCTTACCACGGAAGGGGTAGATGGGAAGACGCTCCTTGACATCGGTGGAGGCGTGGGGGCCATACAGCATGAACTGATGACATCGGGGGTGTCCAAGGTCACGAACGTGGATGCGTCGGAGGCCTACATTCAGGCTGCCAGTGAGGAGGCCCAGCGGCGAGGTCTCGCCGATCGTGTAACCTATCATCACGGAGATTTCGTGGACCTGGCCGCTCAGATGGAGAAAGCCGATCTGGTAACGTTGGACCGGGTAATCTGTTGTTACGATGATATGGAGACGCTAGTGGGTTTGTCGGCTGACCGGGCCCGGTGGCTGTACGCCCTGGTGTATCCCCGGGATCGCTGGCTGATGAAGAGTGCTCGTCCCGTAGCCAATCTGTTCTTCCGGATCAGGGGGAATCCGTTTCGCATATTCGTCCATCCCACCGAGGCGGTGGACGCCCGGGTTCGCAGCCGGGGCCTCCATCCCCATGTTTACCGCAAGACGTTTCTCTGGCAGGTCGTGGTCTACGTCCGCTGAGGGGGTTTTTCTAGAAGGGTCTTCTTTTCCCGCTAGTCCGTCTGTTTCTTCCTGGCGTAGTATCGCCGGACTTTGTCCCGGTTTCCGCAGTCCTTCATATCGCACCATCGGCGTGACCGGTTTCGGCTCATGTCGAAAAAGAGCCACCCGCACCCCCGGTCGTCCGCGCACTCTCCCACCCTGTCGATCTTCCCGGAGGTAAGCAAGTCTGCGGCGGAATGGGCTATGGGCCACAATATGCGGTCAAGTCCAGTCCCTTCGTCAAACCACCTCCAGTCCAGGCCGCCCTTGGTTTGAGTGAGTCTCAGGTGGGGCAGGGCTTCCGATAGGGAAGCATTCAGAATGTTCAGGTCAGATTTTTCTGGTTCGCCACCAGCCGCGATTCTGGAGAACATGCGGTACATAGCCTCCCGCAGGGAAATGGCTTTTTCATAAACTTTCTTTGCCGTTGAAGGCCGTTTTTTCGCCTGCTGTAGAAGTCCTACCACCTCTTGATCTTCCAGAATACCAACATCCCTGGCCCATGACACCAGATCCTCGTAGGTTTGAACGTGCTCCTCTGGATGGTCACTGCTGTGCCATTCCAGGGTGTTGGCGAAGTCCAGACAAATCCAGCTTTCCTGCGGAGAAAGGGATTCCTGATCGTTGGGGGCTCTCATTGGGGTCGAGAGATTCCTTTTTCTTTCGAGGCGTTGCGTGTAACCATCAAAAAGTACTTGACAGGTTATATTCTTCTTTCATACATTCACACCAACAAGATGAATTTAGATAGTTATAGAAGCAGAGTCAAGGATATTCGGGATGTTCCTGAATCATCAGCCGTTTTCCCAGGTTGGATCAGGTCATCCAAGGGAATGAGACGGGACCCCGGCAAGTGAGAAGAATCGGACTTCTTGGCGTTCCCTCTAGTGCCGGGGCAAGACAGAAAGGACAGGAAAAGGGACCTCGGGCGCTCCGCAAGGCGTCGCTGCTTGAGAAGATGGGTACAACCGGATTGGACATCCATGACTTTGGCGATCTGCCGGAGGTGTCCTACCGGCCCGATAGCGTGAATCCCAGGGGTCAGAATCTGGACCTGGTGGTATCGGTCGCGAAGAGCGTCTCAGATAGGGTCAACGGGATAGTAAAAGAAGGTTTTTTCCCGGTGGTCATGGGAGGGGACTGCACCATCACCCTGGGAGTCCTGGATGGGGTAATCCCGAATAAGCCCGGCCTGGGCCTGATCTACTTTGATGGGGATGTTGATATAAACACGCCGGATACCACGGTGTCCGGGATTTTCGATGGCATGGGTCTTGCGCATATCATCGGGAAAGGAACGGAGCCACTTACCCACTTGGGTACCCGGTATCCCCTCATGCCGGAAAAGAACGTACTACTTTTCGGCTACAATGAGGAGGCTGGGTTGATGGACGCCTGGGAAAAGGAAACGTTGTCCACCTGTCAAATGATGGAGTACCCTGTGGAAAAAATTAGAGGTAAGCCCAGAGAGTCCGCCGGACGCGCGGCAGGTGAACTGGCAAGCAAGGTCGATTCCATTCTCCTTCATTTCGATGTAGATGTAATCGATGATGACGACTTTCCGGTGGCGGATGTCCCTCACCCTGGGGGCCTAACATTCGACGAAGCGATGGAGGCACTTTCTGTGTTCCTATCTTACCAGGAAGTTACGGGTCTGGTTATCACGGAATTCAACGCCAACCGGGATGTTCAAGGTTTTCAAGCGGGCAGACTCGTGGAAGCGGTGGTCAATGCATTCGGAACGGGGACCGGGAACCTTTGACAACCAGATTTGTTTCTAGCTGTCCAATCGTTTAGGAAGGAGCTAAGATGAAACAGATGAGAGTCAAATCAAGACAGGCCGGGGCCGACTGGAGGATCTTCCTTTTCCTCATAGTCGTGGAACTCAGTCCGTTCTTCTTGTTGGTGTAAAATGTCTGAAAGCAAAGGTTGAAGATCCGCCACTTTTGGGAAAGGATCGACTGGAGTATTTTCTTTCTAACTGGCATCATACCGCAGTACTTGCCGGAACTGTCCCGGCGGCGTTACATGACAGAAGCCCGCCCGTTATGAAAACTTCTGAGGGGTATCTTTTTGTTAGTTCTTGCGAGTCAACAACTTGGCCACTACCTCGCGATCGGAGGTGGGTAGCTCACAGGCATAATTCTCACAGATGTACGCCGTCGCTTTTCCATCGAGCATTTCCACGGTTTCAATAAAGGGAACATACGAGGCCAGTGTTTCCCTGGCCTTGCCGTCGTCCACAAGCAGAATAATCTTATTCGGAATAAAGTGGGAATGGACCTCTTTCAACAGCCCTTTCGTGTCGGGGTTATTGGCCTTGCCGGCGATGATGATCTGCTTCGGCTTTGACAGACTGAAATCGAGGGCCACGAGGAATTGTGGTAGTCCTTGGGGGGTGCTCAGTATCCTGCTCCCGAAATAGCGCAGGGATTGATCGGCCAGAGTCGCCCATTCCTGATTGTCTGTCATCTGAGACAGCCGCAGAAGGTTTAAGATGGCGATGGAGTTCCCCGTGGGTTCAGCGCCATCGTACCATTCCTTGGTGCGGATAAGGATGGATTCATCCGCCCCTGAAATGTCGTAGAACCCACCCTGATCCCTGTCATAAAACAGCTTATTCTGCTGTTCCGTAAGGTCCATAGCAGTTTGAAGCCAGCGGATGTCAAGGGAAGCTTCATACAGGTCCAGCAATCCCTGGGTAAAGAACGCATAATCCTCCAGATGGGCGTCGTATCTTGACTCCCCGTCGCGATATCGCCGGAGCAGCTTTTTGCCTTTCCTGTCGTACAGGTTGTCCAGGATAAACTGGGCGGACCGTTCGGCGGCGTTACGGTATCTTTCGTTGTCCAAAACCTGATACGCCCGGGCGAATGCGGAAATCATCAGTCCATTCCAGGAAACCAGTATCTTATCATCAAGGTGAGGTTTCGGTCGGGTTTCTCGCACCCGAAAAAGCGTTTCCCGGGCACGGGTCAGGATCGATTCCACATCGTCTACCGATAGGTCGAATTTTCTGGCTGTTTCTAGAGGTTCATGGGCTCTGAAGAGGATGTTCTCCCCTACGAACTCTTCGTGAGGATCGGATTCCGCATTGCCCTTTTCTGTTACCCCATAATGGTAGGCGAACACCTCTGCTTGCGGCGGTAACAAAACCCCGTCAATTTCACTCTTCTTCCAGGTATAAAAAGCACCTTCTTCCTTTTCGTCCGGTTTTGTGGGGTCCACTGCGCTTTCCGCATCTTCCGCTGAATAGAATCCTCCGTCCGGGTGGGTCATGTTTCCTAAGACATAGGACAGGACATCGTGAACCACGTGGGCGTAGTATGGATCGTGGGTGATCTGGTGGGCTTCCAGGAAAGAAATGACCAGCTGGGCCTGGTCGTAGAGCATTTTTTCAAAATGGGGAACGCGCCAGCGGGCGTCAGTGGCATAGCGGTGGAAACCACCTCCCATATGATCGTACATGCCCCCGCGGGCCATTTGTTTCAGGGTCTCCAGCGACATATTCAAGGCTCTTTCATCGCCCGTTCGACTGTAGTATCGCAGCAAGAAGTTGAACGCCGCCGGCCTGGGGAACTTGGGCGCACTTCCGAATCCCGCAAACTGCGAATCATAGCTTTCCGAGAATGAGTTGAATCCGCGCTCTAATGCGGTGATACCCGCGTCGGTCGCCTCCACTTGCGGATCGGCTACGTTGCTGAGATAATCAGCCATCTTCCGGCTGTTGGCTAGAATATCCTGGCGCTGATTTACCCAGGCCTCGTGAATGGCGGTGAGGATCGTGGGAAAGCCCGGACGGCCGTACCGGGGCTCAGGGGGGATGTAGGTGGCACCGTAAAAAGGCTGAAGATCGGGAGTCAGAAACATGGACATAGGCCACCCACCGCTTCCCGTCATGGCCTGCAGTGCTGTCATGTACACCCGGTCTACATCGGGTCTTTCTTCGCGGTCCACTTTGATGCTCACCACGTAGCGGTTCATCAAGGCCGCAATGGAATCGTCCTCGAAAACCTCCCTTTCCATGACGTGGCACCAGTAACAGGTGGAATAACCTATCGATAGAAAGATGGGCTTGTCCTCTCTTCGAGCTTTCTCAAAAGCTTCTTCGCCCCACGGATACCAATCCACGGGATTGAACGCGTGCTGGAGTAGATACGGACTTTTCTCGTTGAGGAGGCGATTCGGCTTTTCGCCCTCGGCCAGCTTTCTGGCCACAAGCTCGCGGGCGGTGTTGGCTTTGATGGTTGTGTCTCGAACCGGGTGCTGGGTTGGGGCGACCTGCGAGGTTCCGGATTCCGTCACGGATCCCGTGGTAAGAGACGGGTCGTTCTTTTTCACGGTCATGGATACTTTCGTGATGACGAGTGCGATGACAGTCAGCAGAACAGCCAAAAGGCGAACCCCAGGGATTGGAAGACGTGCTTTGATGGGATATTCAGAAAAGGGAGTTAATGGCGGCCGCTTCCCCCCGCCCCTCTTGTCATGGACAGTTCCTTACTGATTGTTCTCAGAATCACGGTCTTTCTCACCGTTGCCCCCCGTCCTTATACGGGCATAGTTATGATTTCTAAACCAATTCTGCAAGTTCGTTTTGCTGGTCTGAAACTGGGCGAAAGACCAGATCCGGTTCTTCCCAGGCAATGACGCAACACTTTCTTATCCGCCCGAAAAAATGGCGGTGCGTCTCTTAACTGGATTCCCCTGAGGAAGGATTTGAAGGGCCGAAGACCCTAGGCGGAGAGGGTCATTCGACGGAAACGATCACGAAAAGGCTGTGTCCCTGCGTTCGGTTCTGTCTGTTTGTTTCTTCCGTTCCGGTTGGCTTCTTTTTGGCCTCTTTCTCTTGCTGCGCTCAAACCGTTCCCGGATCTCCCGCCTCTTCTCATCGGTCAGCCAGTGCTCACCAGACGGTCCGCTCATTCGGCAACCCCTCTTTCCTCAGCACCAGGCCGGCCGGTACCGGGCGACAAAAGCGCCTCCTGGCGGAGCCCTTGTGAGCCCACGTCATCCGGCGCTGGGTTTCCAGATAAGAGGTTTGAACCGGTGGAAGTAACGTTTGGGTATAGGAGAAAGCCTGTGGAGTAGAGGGGAAAGGCCCGTATAAGACCAATCCCCCCTGAAGTTCTTGGGTGATTGCGCGAACAAGCACTCCAAGGCATCCAAACGGACGCTTCAGGGGGGAATTCCTTCCCGCCCAAGCGGGTTCCAGTTTGGATGCCTGAAAGTGCCGGTCTTCTCATCATCGGGAATGCTCGTTCGCGCACCTGCAATTTAGTCTACGGGTGTGTTCTTTTCAACATCTGGTCCGCTCACAAACAGTCTGGCTCACCCAGTCTGTGTCTGTCTGTGCTCGGATGAGCTCCTGGTCCTGTTTGTTCCATACAAAGTTCCAAATCTAACACTCAATCTACCGTTTGTCAACGGAATCCTGGTATATGGTACATAGTATTGAACATCATCCCCGCCTATATTTTGAATATGAAGAGAGTAACGGAGGCAGTTAGGGAGCTTTTGAGAACGCCCGAAGCGAGGTCATGGAATCAGGATCTCCTGGCGAAAAGAATTGGGGTTAGAAGAAACACGTTGTGGCGGTGGAGGCTGGGAAAGGGAAAGCCCCATGAGGGCAACTTGATCAGCCTGGCAGAGGTATTCAAGAAAGACATCATTTGGAACGATCAGCATACGGAGATTGAGTTTGTTGAACGGACAGTAAGACAGGGAGAGGAGCTCCCCCCGTCCGTAGTGGATCGGTCACCGGGTGCCGCATGGGAGCGCCCCGATCTGGCGCCTCCGGGACTCCCCGTGGTAGCATGGGTAGCCGGGAGAGCTGAGGGTTTCTTCTCTGAAGATGGATATCCGGTGGGGAGGGGTGATGAGGAGGTCGCCAGACCCTACGATCTCGAGGATATGACGGCTTACGGCCTGAGAGTACCCGTAAAGAGGGGAGAGGCCCCGGAGCCCTTTCTGAGGCCGGGAGATAGGGTGATCTGTTCCCCGGCGGCGACCGTAAGGAACCGGGACATGGTGGTGGTCCGGATAAAAGATCAAGCCATTATCCTCAGGGAAATCCAGTTCGAAGGCGACAGGATTAGACTTGTCAGCTACAATCCGGAATATGAAGACCTGGAATTGGACAAAGATGAATTAAAGTGGGTTCACAAGGTGGTCCATATCAAGAAGAAATGAGGGGGGCGAAGGCCGTTTTCGGAGGCAGATTGTACGGTTGGTCGCCAGCCTGATTCCGGATAGGGTACCGGAAGCGCCTACCACGATTGCGAGAGTGAAGGAAACGAACCCTGCCAGATGAATCGGAGGGAGGGTGTTCCAGTCAGCAACTTTCCTGACCGACCAGAAGATCACTGCCAGGCCAATGGCAGAAACCCCGAACTAGCGGAGGTTGAGGGTACCCGCCGCATCGGTTTCGGCTCCGAATGGGGACATGAAAACCGCAGGTGTGGTTTGGGCAGACAATACCGGTCTGTCCCGCGGCAGCGACGTACAGTCTTTTGTTGTTATGGTCGCGTTATAGGTGGCGTGCATACGAAAGGGTATGAAAGGGGAGTTTCTGGGGACTCTAGGATTCCTTCCGGGTAGACAGACCGAAAAGAGCGTACAGAGGGCAGAAGCTGACAATGCTGGTTACCAGGAACACTACAGCCAAAATACCCAGGATAATCGTCAGTAGTCCTGAAATGACCCCTGTGAAGTAAAGGGCCGCGACTAGGAGTACGAAGCCAAACCGGATTACGCGGTCAAGAGTCGACATATTCAGGTTCAATTTCACCCTACACCTCCTTGCATCGGGTTTATGCCCATTGTTGAATAAGAATCGCAAGAAGTGTAACGAGCCCAACACAAACGAGGCAGACCAGCGCAAACTTGATGACCTTTGTTCGAGGGGTGTCCACCGGGCTCGCCTGCTCTTGCGCCTTCGTTACCCTTTAGACGCAAAGAGGTCCACAAGGTTACATGGAGCGGGACAGATTCTAGACTTTCTTATCCCTTTCCAGGAACACCTGCTGTAATCGCTCATACAACCCTTGGCGGCGTCCGGCCGGGATTCTGCGCTCCCCCTGCTTACGAAAGAGCGATATGGTCCGCTGAGTAGTGTCCAGAACAACCCGGCAGTTTTGACAGGTGGCCAGGTGTTCCCGGGCTTCGGCGGTTAGTTCCTCATCCAGGTTGTGATCCATATAGTCTGACAGATACTGTATTAGGTCATCACATTCCATATTAGGCCTCCAAAACTCACACCATTTCGGCAAAATACGCGGCTAAGTGTTCACGCAACAGAAGGCGGGCGCGATGCAAACGCACTTTCACCGCTCCAGGCGTAATGTTCAATATCTCCGCTGTCTCCCCAGTCGAAAGTTCCTCAATATCCCGAAGGATAAAGACCGTTCGCAGGGGTACCGGCAAGCCCGTAATGGCCTTGTCGAGTTGGGATTGTGTTTCGGATCTGTCCAGGAGCAATTCAGGAGCAGTACTCCAGTCGACGAATATGGCGGGTACGGTCAACACCCCGTCCTGTTTTGTCCCGGCCTCGCTAAGGTGGACAATAGGCTTCCGGTGCCGCAGTCTATCCACACTAAGGTTGTGGACGACGCGGTACAGCCATGTGCCTACCCGGGAAAGTCCTTTGAACTGATCCAATTTTTCGAAAAATCGAAGAAAGGCATCTTGTGCCACGTCTTCCGCCTCTTGCTCATCGCCCAAAATACCGAGGGCCAGACGGAACATTCGGTCGGAGTACATTTCGAACAGCTGGCGGAAGGCCTCCGCTGAACCGGCCCGCAGTGATGACAGCATCAATTCGTCATCGGCCATCAGAAACTCCAGCCGTTTAGACGAAGGGAGATCCGGAAGGTTACAATCGCGCTTCTCATCCGATCATGGACCCCAGGCCACCAAGCTTGAAATCATACCGCTCCAGTCTCGCCTGTATGGTAACAAGTCATCCCAACTTGGACTATCCGTCCGCAAGGGAAAATACACGGTTATCTGTAGTAATACATGGGACTTTATCTATGTCTTGCCGATAAATAGGTCAGGCCAAGTTGTTTTGTATCCTGTGAAGTCAGGTACCGGTCCGGGTCATGAACCATCTGATCGGTACCCCGTTACTCGTCTGGCGAACGGTGGGCGGTGGCCTCCTCATCGACCCAATCTTCTTCTTCCCACATCATACCCTTTCTGCCCGGCACTTTCCTGGTGGGTCCCGCCCTGTAGAATGAACACAATTTCGGTCCATAGCAAAAAGTCTCAAACCTATAGCGTCTTTGCTGAGGGTTCCACTGGTCAATGATCATGTCAACGGGCATACGACACCCCCAGACGCAGGCTTGACACTTCTTGGCATAGGTCCTTGCATTCAGACGCTGGTGCCCTCGATGTCGGTAGGTAGGCAGATCGGGGGGAACACCATACCATGGAGGGGGATCAGGTGGTTCAGCGCTGGATCGTTCTATGACGCTAAGCCGGATGCGGGGCTGAATTGAGGTGACTATGCCTTTCCAATCTACTTTCTCAGACATCACGTCATACAGATGGCGGTTCATGTTGAACGGGCTTGAACGTCTTCCGGCACGATGGTATGTCCACTGAGCCGGCCCACTTGTCGAAACCTAGATATTCTCAAGTAATACCGAAGCCGAATACGGAATGATTTCCCCTGTGTTTCTTTCTCTCCATATCTTCTCCGTGTGGGCCGCATTGTACACATGCCACTTCCCCGGGAATCGTTTGGCTATGGATCTCAGTATACCCATTTCTTTCTCTGAGAGAGGGTCGGCTGTGGTTTCGTCTGCTCTCATTATTTGACTCACTAACTCCCTGTAATTGTTGAGCTGAGGACCAAGCGGTAAAGCTGCATAGCTGCTTCCAGTCATGCTTCTGCCCAAATCCCTGAATGAGACCATGTCTGTGTACCATAGATACTTGGCTGTGAATAAGAATCTGTCATTTTCAACCAAAAGCCGCTTTTTCAGGATACTCTCGAGCTCCTTGATCACCAGTTTCAGCCGTGCCATTGAGAACTCTCTGTTTCCAGAGTATTCTGTTCCCAGGTCTTCACTCGTCAGTACGGTCCGAAGTGCCCTGTCCATGGAACGATTCTGAATTGAACTTCCTTCCCAGCGCTTGATGCTGGCGATTCCGACTGAAATCCTTGTTGCGAGATCGCGTTGACTCAATGATCTCTGTTTTCTCAACTCTCTTATTTCATCTCCGGTAAGCAGCCCCACTTTCTTTCGATAGACATTCGAAATGGTTTTTTGAATCGCGGTGGTTTGGTCTGTAGTACCTATCTCGATCCCACATCCGGGGCATTCGAAATACTCCGCCTCAATCGTAAAACTCTCGCCGCGGAACTCGATACTTTCGACCTTTGTGACCAAATTCATCTCACCGTGATCATTGGGGCAGAATTGATGTTGTTTTGTCATTCTCTGGCTGATCGTAGCTTTCCATCAAGCTCCTTGTAGCTAGGTCTCGGCAACCACGAAATTTACGGTATCAAATGATACCATACAACGAGTGATTTTGTGAAGGCTACCCGCGAGCCTGTCGCATCTGTTCCGTGCGATCATCTCCGGTTCGAGAGGGCTTGAAAAAACCCTAATAAAGTGATTACGACCGACCAAATAATGTGATTACCCACACCCACACATCGACTGCTGTGCTTATGTAAGGTGCTGCCACCTTTATTTTTTGTTGCAATATACGCCTTTTGTATGCTAACCTTGAAAAAGAACCAAGCGGGAGTGAGGTAGCGAAGCCACAGGTGAAAAACGAGACCCAACAGGGAGGAAACCATGAGAAACCAATGGGGACCTGACATGGATCACACCTACATACCCCAGGATATAGCCGTGCTGTGCGACAGGATCGGGGGAGATGAAAATCGTTCTGGAAAAACTTTTCAGGCAGATTTTATAGTAAATTATGTGTATATTTAAGTATTATTAATTATATTTTCATTATATGAAACTCTTAATTCTTTAGGTTTGCCATGATTGCCCATGTGGATATGGATTGTTTTTTCGTGGCCATCGAACGGTTCAAGGACCCCTCCCTGGTGGGGAAAGCCGTGGCCGTGGGGGGGGACCCTGAGAAAGGCCGGTCGGTGGTCACCTCGGCCTCGTACGAAGCCAGGCAGTACGGCATCCATTCGGCCATGCCCATGGCCGTGGCCATCAGGCGGTGCCCACACCTTGTGGTGGTGCCGGTGGATTTTGAGCGGTATGACCGGGTCCACCTGGAGGTCAAGAAGGTCCTGGAATCGTTCTCTCCGGCTGTGGACATGACCTCCATCGATGAAGGGTACGTGGACTTGACCGGCACCGGTCGGCTGTGGGGACCTCCCCTGAAGGCGGCAGAGCGTATCAAGTGGGCGGTACAGGAAGCCACGGGTCTCACCTGTACCGTGGGCCTTGCGAAGAACCGGCTGGTGGCCAAAATCGCCTCGGGCTGGGCCAAGCCCGATGGACTTCTTCATATTCCACCCCAGCAGGTGGAAAAACTTCTGGCTCCCCTGCCGGTGGAGGCCATCCCCGGAGTGGGCGAGAAAATGGCCGCTACCTTGCGGTCCCTGGGCCTGGAGAGGGTGGGACAGATCCAGGCGGTGGATGAATCCCTCATGGACGCCACCTTCGGAGCCTTCGGCCGGAGCCTGTGGCGAGCCGCCCGGGGAGAAGATCCGTCATGGGGGAGAGATCCCGCCAGCCGCATCCCGTCCGGGCGGGACAGGGGTGCGGGACACGGGACATCAAGGAAGTCCATCAGCAAAGAGATCACCTTCCCGGTGGATACCACCGACCGCAAGTACCTGGTCTCGGTTCTCCACTATCTTACGGAAAAAGTGTGCCGAAGCTTACGACAAAAAAGTAGGGCGGCCCGGACGGTGAACGTGAAACTGCGGTATGAAGATTTTGAAACCCGCCTTGCCTCGGCCACGTTTAACGAACCGGAAAACAGGGACGAGGCAATCTTTTCATCGGCCTGGCGCTTGATGGAGAAGGCCATTACCCGGCGTGTGGGGATCCGCCTGGTGGGGGTTTCCCTGTCGAATCTCACCGGGTGTGTCCATCAAACCGACCTGTTTGAGGAAACCGGATGGGTGAAAGGGTGGCAAAGGCTACAGGCGGTGGACCTGACCCGGGAGCGGTTTGGGTTTAATGCCGTCCTTTCCGGGGAAGCCATCTATCTTCTTGCCTACCCGCCTGACAGGCTCTTCCGACACCGGGGTTCGGTGTGAATAGATAAATGTCTTGATGAAAGTCCGTCTGGAAGGCATATTCCCGCCGTAGCGGGACAGGTTGTATGGGTGGACATCATATGTGCGATTGTATAAAGGAGACAAAAGGAGGGAAGTCACATGCAGCGAGGAAGCGTAAACCGGGTCTTTATCGTGGGGTATCTAGGGTCGGATCCTGAAAGCCGGTACACCGCTGCGGGAACCGCCACCACGACATTCCGGGTGGCCACCAATGAGTCCTGGCGAGACAGCGAGGGGGAGCTCCAGGAACATACCGAATGGCACCGCTGCGTGCTGTTTGGCAAAGCGGCCGAGATGGCGAAAGAATACCTGAAGAAAGGCCGTCTGGTGGCCCTGGAGGGGCGTCTGAGAACCCGCACCTGGGAAGATAAAGAGGGTGTCCAACGGTCCACTACGGAAATCCGGGGGGATACCTTTACCATGCTCGGCCGGAGAGGGGATACGGCGGAAGAAGCACCCGAAGAAGAGTCGGAACCGGCCAGCGATGACGATCTTCCGTTTTAAGGCGACCCTTTTTAGAACGCGGCCTTAGCGGGGTGACGAGTTTCAGGCATCCCCGCGGCGATTGCCAGGACCAGACAGATCATTTTCAGCCGCAGGTTCTTTTGCAGCGCTTTTCTTCTGAAGAAAAGCGCGAGACATCTTTTTCATAGGGAGAACCGACACCCGCGTTTGTCTCGCCCAGTGACCTTCTCTTGTCGTCCTTCCTTTTCGAAAAGAAGGACCCCCGAAAAAGCACCGGGATCGTCAAACAGAAATCGATCTTATTCCTTGAGCTTCGCTGCGTCCAACCGAGTCTGGATCTTCCTGAGGCGACAAAAAAAAACAAAAAACCAACCTGATACATATCTGTTGTGCGCATCCGTCCCCTGTTCATCTGTAAGAGCCACTACACCTTCCTGGAAGGGATTCACGCCGTTTCCGACCTTGTGGAATTCGCCCGGGACCGGGGTATAACCCCGCTGTGCCTGGCAGACAAAAACGGGCTGTACGGCGCCGTGGAATTCCTTACCGCCTGCCGGGACGCGGGGATTCACCCCATCCTGGGGACCGAACTGGTCCAGGGGCCCAGACAGGCAATCCTTCTGGCCAGGAATCACACAGGCTACGAGGAAATGTCGGAGTGGGTGACCCGACTGCACCTGGACGGACTTCGCATCGATAAGGACCTTGAGGTAGACTCCCCCAATCTTCTGGTTCTGTGCCGGGATCCGTTTCTCCTTCAGCGCTGGCTCAAACCGGGAAAAAACTCCCTGTTTCCAGCCCTGACTCTCACCAACCGGCAAGCCTGCCAGACGGTGCTGAACCTTCTCAGCCGGAGACCGTCCCGCCAGGGCGGGACCCGGATCCCCGCGGTGCCGGTGGTGGAGGTCAACCTTCTCTCCCCAAACGATACATCGCTGTACCGGATGGTCAGCGCCATCCGCCTGGACTGTACGGTCCAGACCCTGCCCACGGAAGACCTGTACCCATGGGAAGAAGCCCTGGAAAGGCTTTCCCCTGAGATCGAGACCGATACCCCTCCCTATGACCCCCTTCTGTCTGGAACAGACCTCGCCCACCGATGCCAGCTGGAGCTTGACGTTAACAGCTATCATCTGCCAGCGTTCACACCAACAGAGTAGTCTGCAACCCCCCCCTGCAACCTTATTTATTAAAAAATATGGTGCCATATGTTTAAAAAACCCTTGAAATATTTGTTCATGACTTATAGAATGTAGAATTCCATGGTAGATGAAAAGGACAGGATCATTCTGGATTTACTCCAGGATAGTGGCCGGAGGACTGCCAGGGAGGTGGCAGACCATGTGGATCTGTCGGTACCGGCGGTAGGGGAGCGGATCAAGAAACTGGTGGATGAAGGGATTATCGGTGAGTTCCGGGCGGTGGTGGATCCCAAGAAACTGGGGTACGATGTGACGGCGTTCATCCTGGTGGTGATGGCGTCCTCGGAACATTATGAGGATCTTGTGACGGAGGCGAGGGGGTCGGATGAGGTGCTGGAATGCCACTCCATCACGGGGGAGGGTTCCCACATCTTGAAAGTTCGAACCCACGATACCTCTTCCCTGGAGGGACTTTTGAGGGAGATTCAGTCCTGGCCCGGGGTGATTCGCACCCATACCATGGTGGTCATGTCCACCTTCAAGGAAACCACCCGGTTGAAACTTCATCAGAGGAAAAAATAAACCACAGAGGACACAGAGTAGGATCTATAGTTTTTCTCTGCGCTTTCTGTGGTCCCATCTTCTCAAGTTAAAGTCATGTCCAGCGGGGAGGTTGACTATGACGTGGTGATTGTGGGGGCCGGGGTGGTGGGACTGGCGGTGGCCTGGGCCCTGGCGAAGAGCAAGGTAACTTCCGTCTTAGCCATAGAGAAAGAATCGAGTTACGGCCGGGGGACCTCCGGTCGAAACAGTGAGGTTATCCACTCCGGTATCTACTATCCCAAGGATTCCCTGAAAAGTCATTATTGCCGTGCCGGGAGAGACGCCTTATACCGATTCTGCCGGGAAAACGATGTATGGCACGCCCGGTGCGGGAAACTGGTGGTGGCTCAGAAGGGACAGGAGAGGGAGTTGGAGAGGCTTCATGAACAGGCCCTGCGTAATGAGGTTCCGGATACCTATCTCATGGACGCAACGGAAATGGCTACCCTGGAACCGGACGTGTCGGGTAGGCGTGCCCTCTTCGTGGGATGTACGGGTGTCGTATCGGCCCATGATCTCATGTCGGCCTTCTACCGCCACTCCGTAGAAGCGAACCACGACCTGGTGGTTAAGGCCCGGGTGGTCGGGGTGGAATCCCGGGGTGACCGGTACGCGGTAGCGGTGGAAGGTCCCGGAGAGGCAACCTACACTGTAACGGCCACCTGGGTGGTGAACGCGGCGGGACTCTACGGTGACCGGGTGGCGGCGTTTCTGTGGGGGTCGAAAGAAGCCGACGGCCTGACCCTTCATTACTCCAAGGGATCGTACTTTAGACTTTCTTCCCGATGGCGCCATCGCGTTCAACACCTGGTTTATCCCCTGCCGGACCCTGAGCACGATTCTTTGGGTATTCACCTCAGTTTCGATCAGGGCGGTGCCGTGAGGCTGGGTCCCGATGCCGAATGGCTTGCGGAAAACAGGGAGGATTATACCGTGCCTGAGGACCGGAAAGAGATGTTCTACACGGCCGCAAAACGGTATTTACCGGGGCTTGATCTTGAGGATTTGAGTCCCGACTTCGCCGGGATCCGGCCGAAACTGGCGGGACCGGATGAAGGCCCCTCTGATTTCTACATCCAGCATGAAACCTCCCGGGGATATCCCGGATGGATCAACCTCATGGGGATTGACTCTCCGGGATTGACGGCGGCCATCGCCATCGGCGAGGATGTCGCCAAATGGATTACGGAAGCATAGACTCGCAACGATAAAACCCACGAACGAAAAGGAGAACAGACGTGACACCGAAGGAATTTTTCGAGTTCTGTAAGGAAAATCGTGCCGAGATGGTCGATCTGAAGTTTGTGGACCTTTTGGGTACGTGGCAGCATTGTTCATTCCCGATTGACACCCTGGATGAGAGTACGTTCGAGGACGGCCTGGGATTCGACGGTTCCTCCATTCGCGGATGGCAGGGAATCCACATGTCGGACATGCTGGCGGTTCCCGATCCAGCCACCACGTGTCTGGACCCCTTTTTCGCGAAGCCCACGGTCAGTGTGATCGCCAATATTGTGGATCCGGTGACGAAACAGGACTACACACGCGATCCGCGTCATGTCGCCCGGAAAGGGGAACAGTACCTTCGATCAACGGGGATCGCGGACACCTGCTACATCGGCCCGGAGCCCGAGTTTTTCATCTTTGACGAAGTGAGATTTGAGCAGAACCAGCATACGGGGATGTACAGGATTGATTCTATTGAAGGTGCCTGGAATACAGCCCGCTTCGAAGAACCCAATCTGGGGTACAAACCCAGTTTTAAGGGAGGATATTTTCCGGTGAGTCCTACCGATACGTACCATGACCTGCGCGGGGAAATGGTGTATGAGATGCGCAAGGTAGGAATCATCGTTGAAGCCCACCACCACGAGGTGGCTACAGGAGGTCAGGGTGAGATTGATATGAGATACGCGCCGCTGTTGAAAATGTCGGACCAGTTCATGTGGTACAAATACATCATCAAGAACGTGGCCAAGCGGAATGGGAAAACCGTAACCTTCATGCCGAAACCCGTTTTTGAAGATAATGGTAGCGGAATGCACACCCATTTTTCATTATGGAAGGGGGGGGAACCGCTGTTTGCGGATGACGGGTACGCCGGATTGAGCAAACTTGCCCTGAATGCCGCGGGGGGTATCCTGAAACACGCGCCGGCCATTCTGGCGTTCGCGGCGCCCACCACCAATTCCTACCGTCGATTGGTTCCAGGATTTGAGGCACCGGTGAACCTGTGCCTGTCGGCCAGAAACCGGTCTGCGGCAGTCCGTATCCCCATGTATTCGGCGAATCCCAAGTCCAAGCGGCTTGAATTCCGTTGTCCGGATCCCACGTGTAACGGGTATTTGACCTGGACGGCTATGATGATGGCGGCTATCGATGGTATCCAGAATCAAATCGATCCCGGGAAACCTCTGGATAGGGATATTTACGAAATGAAACCGGAAGAACTGGAAGGGTACCATCATACACCTGGGTCACTGGAAGAGGCCCTGAAGGCGCTGGAGGATGATCATGAGTTCCTCACAGAAGGCAAGGTCTTTACGGAGGATTTGATTGAGACCTGGATCCGGTGGAAACGCGATGAGGAGCTAGCGCCGCTGGCCCGGAGACCCCATCCATTTGAGTTCCATCTGTATTACGACGCGTAGCTTTGGGGGGTACCGCTCACGCTATCTTCCCGGTCGTCTGGATGAATAGAAGGTTTCCCGTCGTTGTTCTCCTATTTCATTTTCTGAACTATGCGGCGGGACCGGGACCGCCCCATTCGGTTCAGGTGCTGGCGGTCAAGACCGTGGTGAACCCGTCAGTGGAAAAACTCATGGCCGCCGCCCTGGCTGACAGTTCTGCCTATGAACGTTTGGCGTATCTCACCGATACGTTCGGTCCCCGTTTCAGCGGGACGCGGAATCTGGAAGATGCCATCGACTGGATTCTTTCCGAGATGACGGAAGACGGGTTACAGAATGTTCACGGAGAGGGCGTTAGGGTCCCCCGGTGGGTCCGGGGAACCGAGAAGGTGGAACTGTTAGAACCCAGGTATAAGAATCTGGCCATGTTGGGACTGGGAGGGAGCGTAGGAACCCCTCCCGAAGGAATCACGGCGGAGGTTCTGGTGGTCAAGAATTTTGATGAATTGGCGGCTCGCGCGGATGAGGCGGAAGGGAAGATCGTTCTTTTCAATGCCCCTTTCACCACGTACGGAGAGACGGTGGAGTATCGTATCGGCGGTGCCAGTGCCGCAGCCAGGGCGGGGGCGGTGGCCAGCCTGGTGCGTTCCGTGGGACCGTATTCCATGAATACCCCTCATACAGGGGGCATGGGGTACGAGGAGGGCGTTCGCAAGGTTCCCCATGGGGCTATCACCGTGGAGGACGCCATGATGATTCAGCGGATGGTGAACGGTGGAAAAAAGGTGGTGGTCCGCATGTACATGGAGGCCCATTTTGAGGAAGATGTTCTCTCCCGGAATGTGGTGGGGGAGATTGTGGGGCGTGAAAAGCCAGAGGAGGTGGTAGTTCTGGGAGGCCACATCGATTCGTGGGATGTGGGGACGGGAGCCATGGATGATGCGGGGGGATGTGTGGCGGCCTGGGAGGCAGTCAGGCTCATGCACGCGTTGAACGTACGGCCCCGGCGGACAGTCCGGGTGGTGTTATGGACCAATGAAGAGAATGGGCTCCGGGGAGCGAAGGCTTACCGGGACGCCCATCAGGACGAATTGGGGAATCACATACTGGCCATGGAGTCTGACAACGGCGTATTCAAGCCCATGGGGTTTGGGTTTACCGGTTCGGATCGGGCCAGGGGGATGGTGGAGGAGATTGTGAAGTACCTCAAGCCCATCGAGGCCGATTCCATCCTGGAGGGGGGCAGTGCCGCCGATATCGGTCCCCTTGAAAAGGAGGGAGTTCCCGTCATGTCCTTGAAGGTGGACCGGTCCCGTTATTTCTGGTATCATCATACTCATGCCGATACGATTGACAAGCTCGATCCCCACGAGCTCAATCTCTGTATCGCTGCCCTGGCGGTCATGGCCTACGGGGTGGCCGACCTCCCCGAGCGCCTTCCCCGGTAGTCGGGAGTTCACCCATCACTTAAGGAACTGTTTCACGAGTGTTGAATATGATAGAATTATATTATTATATTATGATATCATTTACCGGGAGGATCCCATGGGAATGACGACATTGAGGCTTTTGGATGACCAGTTAAAGGCTCTGCGGATGATTTCTGCCCGGGAAGGTCAGTCCATGAATGCAATTCTCCGTGAATTAGTAGAGGCGTTTCTGGAGGATTATTTTGACAATCTGGCAGCAGACAAGGCCCTTGCGGAGCAGGACAAAGGAGAGTGGACGGATCTGGATGAGTTGATGGATGCTGTCCGGCCCAAAGCTTCGGGGTAAGAAGTCCCGCATCGGATGGGCCCCTTTTCCGGAAAAATTGAGTTGTGAATTATCGGGTGCGGCTCGGCAAACGAGCCGTGAGGCAGTTCCGAAAACTTCCCGCTGGTATACAGGATCGGATGTACGGGCAGCTTTCTCGCCTTGCGGAAGATCCGTTCGCAGGGGACGTGGAGAAATTGAGGGGAAAGAAAAACCGTTTTCGTCTCCGTTCCGGACGCTACCGGGCGATTTATGAGGTTGACCACGCCGTGAAGATCATCTCTGTTCTTGACGTTGGTCACCGCAAGGACATCTATCGCTAGGCATGAAGGAGTTGAAATGGAATACCGGTTAAGTCCCTCAGACCTGACGTTTCTCTATGAAGGGTGTAAACACTGTTTTGTGCTGAAGGTCAAGCACGGTATTTCCCAGCCCTCCATCCCCATCCCCGGGGTGTTCAGCGTTATAGGAAGGTTGCAGAAAGAGTACTATTCGGGCAGGCGAACGGAAGCATTCTGTCCTGATTTGCCGCCAGGGGTGATTGCCTACGGTGAGAAACGGGTAAGGTCGAGCTCCCTGCGTGTGGCAGGGTCAGACAGTACGTTGTATATCAATGGCCGGTTTGATATCGCGGCGGAGTTTGATGATGGCTCGTTCGGTGTTCTGGATTTCAAAACGGGAAAACCCGCCCAGGAGAAAACGGATATGTATGCCCGGCAGTTGCACGCGTACACGCTGGCTCTGGAAGACGCTGCGGACGGGTATTTGAGTCTTTCTCCCGTCAGCCGGCTTGGGTTACTGTATTTCACTCCGGACCGGTGTGAGCATGATGGCGGGACCCGGCAGGTTCTTGAGGGGGAGATGCAGTGGGTGGAGGTCAAACGGAATGATGACGGGTTCAGGGAGTTTCTGGACGATGTCGTTACGTTGTTGGATGGATCCCTTCCTTCGCCTGAGGGCGATGCGTGCGACTGGTGTCGCTACCTGGAGACGGCCGGTAGTTATGGCGGGGGAGAGGATGGGGGAGATATCCCGGACTGTCCGGTATGTGGCAGTGGCATGCGGTTAAGAACCGGCAAGTACGGGCAGTTCTGGTCCTGCACAAGGTATCCCGACTGCAAGGGCACCCGGAATCTTTAGGATTGGGAACGGGAAACTTGTGGAATGGCTTCGAAAGAGTTCGGGTACCAAGTGCCGGGGAAAGGGTAATACCCTTACAAGAGGGTAAAAGAAGAGGTAATGCGGGAATGGGCTCAGTCTATGGGAGTGAGCAGATAGACAATCTCATCAATAGGCAAAGGCGGACGTCTTAGCAGAGTTGTTGGGAAGACCAAAGGTTGCACATTTGTCTGTAACCGTTGACCCTTATACTTTTCTGGATTTGGATGTCCAAGATGTCCCCGCGCTCAACATGGAAGATAATCTCTTCGAAGGAGATGCCACGTTCTTCTCTTAATTTTTCATTCTTATCGTTATCCAATATCAACACATCAGAGGGGATCGCCGCTCCCGAAGGTCCGGGAGCGGCAATGACAGGATAGTGGCTACTTAAGGAGCGGTAAGCTTACTCTGAAGCCGGGGCTTCCGGCTGGGGTTCCTCAGGCGCTTCCGGTGCTGCCTCTCCGGGTTTGCCGTAGACCAGGCCGATAGCCAAACCGGCCGCTGCCACCTCCAGGGTGTAGACAAGGATCATGACCACGGTGGGGCCAAAGCCCACCGGGAACGCCAGGTCAAAGAAAATCCCGAACGGTATGGCTGCGAAAAGGCCCAGAAAAATGCCAAACCGGAGCCCCTCGCCCGCAGGCGCTCCCCCTTCGTATCCCTTGGGAAACAGGTAGGCCATGATCAATACCATGGCCAGGACGGCGATCAAGGGCAAGTACATTGGCCCTTCCATGGATGCTCCTGTTGCTTCCATGACGTTTGTTTCAATGTAGCTCTTGAAGATGAGTTGCTCCAGGATGACATAGGCGACGACATTGCCGACGAAACCCCCCAGGGTTGCGAGTAGGAATTTCTTAGTGTCCATGCTTCACCCTCCTGTGGTTTGGTGATTGCTCAAGGTGGGAGAATTTAGTCTTACTCCGGGGCCGACGGCAAGCGAAAGTCAAGCTTGTTCATGGTTACCCCTTGCAAGTGATATTGTAATATTGTAATATCACGATATCAAATGGAGGTTCTTACATGTCAGCAACGACGTTGAGACTACCCGAAGAAAAACTAAGAGCGCTTCGTGTGGTATCCAGCCTTCTGAATAGGCCCATGAGCAAGATCATTGAAGGACTGGTAGATGAGTTCCTGGAGGACTACTACGATCTGAAAGAGGCCGAAGAGGCCCGGAAAGAGGAAGGGACGATTCCCTGGGAGGTTGTGAAGAAGGAACTGGGACTGTAGCTTGTCCCAATATGGTATAGAGTTTAAGCCGGCCGCCAGACGGGGTATGGCGAAATTACCCCAAGATATACAAAGAAGGATTGGTCAGCAAATTGACTCTCTGGCCTCCAATCCCCTTCCCCCGGGGGTCAGGAAGTTAACAGGCAGTAAGAATACCTACCGTGTCCGTGTTGGCGATTATCGTATTCTGTATGATCTCTACCAGGGCAGATTAGTTGTTCTCATTGTGGGGGTTGGTCATCGTCGCAATGTTTACAGGTAGGGTGACAAATTTCTTGGTGACGGGACGGCCCGGAGTGGGAAAGACCACCCTGGTGGAACAGGTGGTGAAGAGGCTGAACGTGCCGGTGGGGGGCTTTTATACCCGGGAGATCCGGGAGAGGGGAAGACGCGTGGGCTTTAGCCTCTCCACCTGGGAAGGGCAAACTGGGACCCTATCCCACGTGGAGGTTGAAAGCCCCTTTCGAGTGGGGAAATACGGGGTCAATATCCAGGTAGTGAACGACATCGGAGTGCCCGCCATTGACGAGGCCGTGGCCAGTGGGAACCTCATCGTGATCGATGAGCTGGGCCGCATGGAACTGTTTTCCAAAAAGTTTCAACAGGTTGTTCTGGAAGCTCTGGACAGCGAGGTCCCTCTTCTGGGCTCTATCCAGGAACGTCCCCACCCGTTTCTGGATGCCATCCGGAACCGACCCGATGTGGAACTGATTCATATCACCCTGGAAAACCGGCATGACCTGGTGAGAGAGATCGTGAGACGGTTAGGAGGCAGGGGTTAGAGCCAGTTGGCAGTAACAGGCCAGTAACCAGGGACCAGTCAGGGGATGTTCTTTCCCGATGGATCGGGACGGGTTGACTGAGATTTTTTCTCGAGCTTTCGGATCCGTTCGATCTGTTTCAGATTCCACTCGTCGTCACTGTAGGGAGTGCCAAACCAGGCATCCAGGATTTCCTTTAAGACCGCTTCCGGCGTGGACCGGAGGCTCAAAGCCAGTACGTTGGCATGGTTCCAGATGCGGGCCCCTTTGGCCGTTTCCGCATCGTGGCACAGAGCCGCCCGGACACCGGGAACCTTATTGGCCGCGATGGAACATCCGGTGCCGGTCCAGCACATGACCACGGCCTCATCTGCTTTTTTGTCCACGACCTGCTGAACCGCCTTTTCGGTCACCTCCGGCCAGTCCAGCGATTCGTCCCCTTCCGGACCGAAATAGATGACCTCGTGACCGCGGGTCTTGAGCTCTTTCAGAACCGCCTCCACCAGGTGGGTCCGTTCATCCGTGCTGACGGCGAGTTTCATGGGGTAAAATTTAAGCCGCGGGTTGGACGAATTACACGGAATATAGGGAACCACGAACGACACGATTGGGAGGCATACGCATTACGAATTACGCATCATGCTTCGTCCCTTCGTCAAGCTCAGCATGACAGAAGGGGATGGTCACCCCGAGGCTTTTGCGTGACCTTGAAGCTTTTCCTGTCACCAAGCATCCAGTTGAGCGAAGCGAAATGAAAACAAACAGGTCTGCTGAGCTTCTGATCAAGCTCTGCCACCGGGAAGTCCCGAAACGGTATGATCCCATCACCACGCAAGTATTAAAAAGATTGACCCATGAACTGGACATCATCATCGACAGGGGATACGCCGACTATTTTCTCATCGTGTGGGATGTCGTCCAGTGGGCCAGAAAAAAGGGCATTCCCGTGGTGGGCCGGGGATCGGCGGCGGGGAGCTTAGTGTCTTACCTGCTGGGGATCACCCCGGTGGATCCCCTCAAACACCGCCTGCTGTTCGAACGGTTCTTGAACCCCGAACGCCAGGAGCCCCCGGACATTGACATCGATCTGTGCTGGAAACGGCGTGATGACGTCATTGAATACGTGTACAAGCGGTACGGCAAGGACAGGGTGGCCATGATATCCACCTACAATACCTACAAGCTTCGGGGAGCCGTGAGGGATGTGGCTCGAGCCATGGGACTGTCGGAAACGGAAATCAACGGACTGGCGAAGACTCTACCGCGGTCCTTCGAGACAGACGAGGACGAAAACGGAATGTTGCACCCCCCCCGGTCCTCCCTCCAGGGAGGAAGAAAAGGGGATGTATCCCCTGAGGGCGATGGTCGCTACGGGGAGGTCTTTGCCATGGCCAGACGATTGTTGAACCGGCCCCGCCATATGGGCATCCACGCCGGGGGAATCGTCATTGCTCCCGACAGGATCACAAAATACGTCCCCCTTCAGCCGTCGACCAAGGGACCCGTGGTCACCCAGTTCGATATGCATGGGGTGGAGAAGATGGGACTGGTGAAAATCGACCTTTTGGGTCAGCGGTCCCTGACGGTGGTGGCGGACATGGTGAAAACCTTGAAGGGAAAATACGGAATCCGGTTTGATCTGGACCGCATGCCGGCCATGGATGAAAAGACCAAGGCCCTGGTTCGAGCCGGCCGGACCATAGGGGTGTTTCAGATTGAGTCGCCCGGAATGCGGGGGCTGCTGAAAAAGCTGAACGTGGATTCTTTTGAGATGATCACCGCCGCCAGTTCGGTCATCCGGCCTGGACCGTCCGATTCGGGGATGCGGCGCCATTTCATCCTGCGCCACTACGGGAAAGAGAAGGTACAGACACCCCACCCAGCAATGACGGAGATCTTGAAGGAAACCTACGGGGTTATGCTCTATCAGGAAGATGTGATCAAGATCGCGGAAGCCATTGCGGGGTGGAGTCTGGGAGCATCGGATAAACTCCGCCGGTCCATGAGCGGGAAAAGGGTGGAAGAGCCGTTCATGGAACACCGGGACCGGTTCATCCGGGATGCGGTAAAACGGGATATCAACGTGGATGCCGCCGTAGAGATCTGGCGGCAGATGGAAGCGTTTTCGGGGTATGCCTTCTGTAAGGCCCATTCGGCGGCTTATTCGGTGATTTCCGTTCAGTGCGCGTGGCTGAAGGCACACTTTCCGGCGGAATTCATGGCGGCGGTCATGTCCAATTACGGAGGGTTCTACCATACCTCCTGTTACCTGGAGGAGGCCAGGCGGATGGGAATTAAAATTTTGCCGCCGGATGTGAATACATCTGAACCGCATTTTACGGCCCAGGATAAAGTCGGGGGAACCAACGCGACCCCCTGGATACAGGTGGGGCTTCTTCAGGTAAAGTATCTTACCCGGGCCACGCTGACCCGGATCCTGGAGAAGCGCCAGGAACGCCCATTTGAGTCACTGGAGGATTTCTGCCGGCGGGCAAACCCGTCCTACCGGGAAGCAGAATCCCTCATCCGGTGCGGCGGATTTGATTGGTTTCCGTACACCCGTCCCCAGCACCTGTGGAGGCTGAAGCTCATTTTCGACAGGATCAAGGATTCGGGAAACCCCTCCGACACCCACGAAGAACTGTTTCCTGAGACCGTAAAAATCCAGGGGATGCTGGCGGGAAGATCCCGGCGGTGGACCGGATCCTGGCGCGGCGGGATGGTATGGGAAAAACGCCAGTTTCCGGACGTCATGCCGGAGGTGGATTATCCCCTGGAAAAAAAGCTGAGGGACGAACTGGAATTGATGGAACTCACCGTGGAAAAACATCCTCTGTGGATGTACCGGAATGCTCTGAAGACTTGTTCGGAAAAAGTGGGACCGTTTGTCCATGCCAGGGATCTGGACACCTGCCGGGGGAAACGGGTCAGGATGGTGGGATGGATGATCACCACCCGTCAGGCCCGGGCGAAGGGAGGAAAACTGATGCAGTTTCTTTCCTGCGAGGATTTGACCGGCACCTTTGAATGTATCCTTTTCCCGGAAACCTACCGGAAATACGGCCGGCTTATCCGTGACCGGGGACCGTATATCATCGCGGGAACTGTGGAAGACGATTTTGGCCACACCCCGGTCAGGGTGGACAAACTCACCCTTGTTAGACGTCCATGACGGGAAACCTTACCGGGGGGCTCTAGAAGGGGGACGGACGGGAAGGATCGGAAGGGACGAGGCCGTGAACCTGTTCATTGTTCGCGGCCGTTGTCCTTTCTATATTTCACCGCTTAGATGAATCTCCTCACGGCGTGCACCACCGATCCATGAAACCCTGGGTTCAGATCAGCCTGGTTCTGGGAGGGATCATCCTGGTTGCGGTCCTTTTCGCATGGATCTACCTGGATTATCCCCTTCCCCAGTACGAGGGGGAACTGACTCTCGGGGACCTGGAACGCCCTGTCGAGGTATTCTTTGATGACTATGGGGTACCTCATGTGTACGCGGACAATGAACACGATCTTTTTCTAGCAGCTGGCTACATCGCGGCCCGGGAGAGGCTGTTTCAGATGACGGTCAACGCCGCGGCGGTGCAGGGAAAACTGGCGGAATTGTTCGGTGAGGACGCCCTGGCCGAAGACATATACTTGAGAACCTGGGGGATACCCAAGATGGCCAGGATCCTGGCAGACAGCATGGCCCCGGAGGCGAGAACCATTTCCGGCTATTTCTGCGATGGCATTAACGCCTACATCGATGAGGTCAAGGGGAAACTGCCTGTGGAGTTCAAGCTTCTCGGTATCCAGCCCCTCCGGTGGGAACCGGCCCACGTGGCCGGGATGGTCCGGCTGATGGGACACAATCTTACTTCTTCGTGGAAGCCGGAGATTGTTCTGGGGCAGGTGGCCACTATTTTCGATGAGAAGAAAGCCAGGGAAGTATGGCCCGCTCATCCTGAAGGGTATCGACTGGGGTCCACCGATGGAGAAGAACTTTATGGCCTGTTGGGTACCGCTCTGATGGAGAGGGACAGAAGCGTCAGGAACATCCTGGGGATGGCAGGAGATCACCTGGGGTCCAACAACTGGGTGATCTCCGGAGCCCGGACCGCCAGCGGAAAACCCATTCTGGCCAACGATCCCCATCTTCCATACTCCCAGCCGGCTACCTGGTACGAAATGCACCTGGTGGGGGGACGATTCAATGTGAGCGGGGCGTGCCTGGCCGGAATCCCCGTTCCGGTCCTGGGACAGAATGGGGCCTGCGCCTGGGGGTTTACCAATCTCATGGTGGATGATGTGGACTTCTTTGTGGAGACCGTTGATCCAGAGGATCCGAACCGGTACCTCCATGATGGTGTGTGGCTGGGTATGGATCTCCGGGAAGAGACCCTGTCCGTCAAAGGAGGGATGGATACCACCGTGACCATCCGGGAAACAATCCACGGCCCGGTCATTTCAGATATTCACCCCCTACTGAGGAATGGGGACCGAGTTGTTTCCATGCGGTGGTCGGGGCACGATGTGAGCGATGAGATTTACGGTCTTCTTCAGCTCACCCTGATGAGGAACTGGGAGGATTTTTCCCAGGCCGCCCGGTCCTTCGGAACTCCGGGACAGAATGTGGTCTATGCCGACACAGCAGGCAACATCGGGTGGCGGCCCTTTGCCCGGATTCCGATCCGGAAGGGAGGAGCCACGGCGATGCCCGTATCGGGAACATCATCGGAATGGGACTGGAAGGGATACATCCCCTTCGACGAGATACCCTTTGTGCTGAATCCTCCATCGGGACTCATCGCAACCGCCAACAACAAAGTCTTCGATGATTCCTACCCTTATTACGTGTCGGACTTCTGGCAGGATCCCTCCCGGGTCAACCGGGTCTGGGAGTTGATCGGGGATGAAGACGCCATCACCATGGACATGGTGAAGAAAACCCAGACCGACGTGGTGTCTCCCTTCGCCCGGGAGGCAGCCAGGTATTTTGTGGAGGCGTTTAAGACCGAAACCATATCCCCCCGTCCGGAAGGGCCGGAAAGTCAGAGGTTGGAAAAGAGGAATCTGGAGAGAGCCGTAAAGCTTCTGGATGGGTGGGATGGTGACCATTCGGTTGAATCGGCGGCTGCGGCCGTATTCAATGCTTCCCTGTCCCGGTTGTTCGAGAATCTTTATGGCGATGAAATGAGACTGATGGGGGAGGGGTTCTATGAGGGGTGGTTGAGCCTTCCCAGTTTGCCCACGAAAGACCTGCGCCGCATTCTGAGGGGAGGTTCCTGTTCATGGTGTGATAACATCGAAACCAGGGATAAGGTGGAAGGGGTGCAAGATCTTCTGAGACGTTCTCTCCAGGAGGGAGTGAGAGACCTGGAAAGAGCTCTGGGGCCTGATCCGGCCAACTGGGAATGGGGTCGGCTTCATACGGTCACTTTTGAACATCAAATCGGCCGGGTCAGTGCGATCCTCGAATTCGTGTTTGATTTCAACGTGGGGCCCTATCCGACGGGGGGAACGGTTACCACCATAAACAAGGGGGAATTCCGGTTGTATGACCCTTATGATCAGGTAGTGGGGCCTTCGTTCCGGCGAATCGTTGACTTTTCCGATCTTGACCGGACTCAGTTTATCCTTCCCACCGGCCAATCGGGACTCCCCAAGAGTAACCACTATGATGACCAGGTGTCGTTGTACCTTTCCGGGGAATACCGGACGACCTTTTTCAACCGCGAGACTATACGACAGGCCGGCTTTCAACATCTTGTTCTGTCCCCCGGAAGCTGACCAGACCGATGATGGAGCCGGTCCTGATGGCGTCCTATGGATGTTAGTCGTTTGTATGCCAAGGGACCCTTGAAGATCGGGCACCGGGGAGCTCCAAAGGGGGCGCCGGAGAATACCGTCGCATCGTACCTGAAGGCACTGGAGGCGGGTCTTGACGCCATCGAAATAGACGTGATTGCCACCCGGGACGGCAGAGTTGTCTGTTCCCACAATCACGATCTAGAAAGGGAGACCAGCGGCAGCGGGTATATCCATCAGATGACATACCAGGAACTCAAAGACGTGGATGCGGCCGTAAAGTTCCCTGAGTTCTCCCCTTCCAAGCTTCCCCTCCTGGAAGAGGTCCTGGATGCCCTTCCCGGTGATTGCGTTCTGGACATCGAGATCAAGGCCACCGGTTTTGTTGATATCAAGGCGGCCCGGAGCGTTGCCAGGATAATCCGCCGCCGTAACCTGTATCACCGGGTCATAGTATCAAGTTTCCACCCTTTGGTGGTGGGAACGATCAAGTGGATGGACCGACGCATCCCTACGGCCTACCTATGGACAAACAGGGACCTTGTCCCTAAGTACTTGAGGAAACCGAGATTCTTAAGACTTCTTCACCCCGATTTTTTCCACCCGGAGGCCCACCTGGTAAGCGAGAACCTTATCCGGTCGGCCCGGAACCGGGGGATGCGAGTGAACGCCTGGACTGTGAATAACCGGCCGGCCATGGAGTGGCTCCTGAAACTGGGTGTGGACGGACTCATCTCGGATTTTCCCGAGCTCATGCACCAGGCGGCAAAAAACGTGGGAGAGATATCCGGATGAAACCTAGATCATGGGCATGGGCAGTCTTCGCTGCCATCCTCGCAATGGGCTGGTCTTCCCGGGACGAGACGAAGATCACCTCGTGGGAACTACGGGAACACATCAAGTCCCTGGCATCCGATGACATGGAGGGCCGAAGGGCGGGAACCCGGGGAGACAGAAAAGCTGCCCGGTATCTTACCCGGGCCTTTCGCTCCTACGGTCTCGATCCTGTGGGGAAAGGACAGCACTCCCTGAGGTCCCCTTTCACTTTTACCGCGGGAGTTGAATTGGGGAGAAGAAATGCGTTCCGGATCGAGACAGGGGGAGAACTGAAAGCTCTTCGCCTGGGGAAGGACTTCCGTCCCCTTGGGTTTTCTTCCTCCGGTGAGGTAGAGGGCCAGCTGGTGTTTGCCGGGTATGGCATTGTGGCCGGGGAAATGGGGTACGATGACTACGGCCCGGTGGAAGTGGAGGGAAAGGTGGTGCTGGCCCTTTTCTACAGTCCTGATGGGACGAATCCCCACGGAGAATTTGGTCCCTACGTACCGGCCCGGCGCAAAGCCATGACCGCCCGGGAGAAGGGGGCGGCTGCCATCATCCTGGTGATGGGGCCCCGGGAGGATCCCGATCCGGACTATCTCATGGGTCTGTCCCACCACCAGGGTGCCGCGGATTCGGGAATCCCGGTGGTGACCGTGACTCAGCGCCAGGCGAATGAGCTTCTAAGCCTGGCAGACAGGGATTTGGCGGAGGTACAGGACCGAATACATGAGACCCGCCAGCCCCAATCTTTTCACATCCCTGTCCAGGTTTTCGTGAAGACCTCCCTGGAGAAGGTCGAGGCCAAAACCTGGAATGTGGTAGGGATGGTGAAGGGATCCGATCCTGAGCTGGCAGACGAGTACGTCGTTGTTGGCGCTCATTACGACCACCTGGGTTGGGGTGGGGAGGGATCCCTGGCACCCGATACGGTAGCGATTCATAATGGAGCGGACGACAACGCCTCCGGAACGGCGGGACTTCTTGAACTGGCGGAATGGTTCTCCGGCCACCCCGGGAAGCGGAGCATTATTTTTGCCGCTTTTGGTGCGGAGGAACTGGGTCTACTCGGATCGACTCACTTCGTGAATGATCCTCCCGTCCCTCTGGAAAATGTGGTCGCCATGTTGAATATGGACATGATAGGGAGAATGGAGGATTCCACCCTGGTAGTGGGGGGCGTGGGGACTTCATCCATCTGGAAGGATCTGGTGAACGACAGGGCCGGGCCTCTTGGCCTGAGCCCCAAGTTTGATGATCCGGGCTATGGTTCCAGTGATCATCAATCGTTCTATCTGAAGGACATTCCGGTGCTGTTCTTTTTCACAGGGATTCATGACGATTACAGCCGTCCATCGGACGACTGGGAGAAGATCAATATCCCCGGGGAAGAACGGATCGTGCGGCTGGTTCGCGATGTGACCCGGGAGGTGGCCACGAGAAAGGAAACCCCCAACTTTGTGAAGGTCGAGCGAGCCCAGCCTGTCCGGGGTGGATTCCCTGTTTATCTGGGAACCGTTCCCGATTACAGCGCCACCGACGTAGAGGGGATGAGGCTCGCCGGTGTCCGGGAGGGCGGTCCCGCCCATCAGGGGGGCCTTAGGGGAGGGGACATCATTGTGAGGTTCGGCTCCAAAGATGTAAAGAATATCTATGATTTCATGTACGCTCTTCAGGAAGCCAGGGCAGATGAGCCTGTTTCTATTACGGTACTCCGGGAAGGGAAGGAGCGGGTCCTGGAGGTCACGCCCGCCAGAAGGAAAGACTAGTCAAAACCCTGAGTCCTGTCGCCTGGTACTGAACGCCTTCTGGGCACCCGGACAGTAGTCATCGGGGCGAAGGGTTGCCATCTCATCCTCTGCTTGACCCCGACTATCATGCCCGGTTAAGGGTGTATTGGTCAAATTGTCTTTTGAAAGGTGAGAATGGGCGGATAATTTACACGATAGCCCAAAAATGAAAGCCAACAACGAAAAGATTGTGGTCCGGGGAGCCCGGGAGCATAATCTCAAGAACATAGACGTAGAGATTCCCCGGAACCGGTTTGTGGTGATCACGGGCCTTTCGGGATCTGGAAAATCGTCTCTGGCCTTCGACACGATCTACGCCGAAGGTCAGCGCCGCTACGTAGAGTCCCTTTCGGCGTACGCCCGGCAATTCTTGAGCCGCATGGAGAAGCCCGACGTGGAGTATATCGAGGGACTGTCTCCGGCCATTTCCATTGAACAAAAAGCTGGCTCCAGGAATCCTCGGTCCACGGTGGGGACCGTCACCGAGATTCATGATTATCTCAGGGTGTTGTACGCCCGTGTGGGAACCCCTTATTGTTGGGATTGTGGGGATCCCATCCGGCGGCAGACGGTCCAGCAGATTGTGGACACCGTTCTGGCATTTCCTAAAGGGTCGAAGCTCCAGATCCTGGCCCCGGTAGTGCGGGGGCGAAAAGGACGGTACAAGGACCTGTTCAATGAGCTGTCCCGGGAGGGATTCGTCCGGGTCCGGGTAGATGGGAAAATCCGGGATATGTCCCGCCCGGGCGGGATCATCCTTCACAAGGACAAGAAGCACGATATTGAGGTGGTCATAGACAGAATCATTCTTGAGGAGGGCGTAAAGGAGCGTCTGACCGAATCGGTAGAGCTGGCGCTCAAGATCGGTTCCGGTCTGGTCGTGGTTAACCGTCTTCCCAAAGAGGAGCACATCTTCAGCGAACTGTTCGCGTGTCCCAAGTGCGGGAACAGTATGGAGGAGCTCTCTCCCCGGATGTTTTCGTTCAACTCTCCCTATGGGGCCTGCAAGACCTGTGATGGATTGGGGTCCCGGATGGAAATCGATCCCGATCTTATCGTGCCGGACAAACGCCGGTCGCTCATCAAGGGTGCCATCGTTCCCTTGGGTGAGCAGCCCCGAGGAAGCTGGTACAGTTCCATCTTGAAAAGTCTGGCCAGCCATTATGGATTTAGTTTCACCACCCCCTGGTACCATCTCCCTTCCCGGGCGAGGGAGGTATTGTTGTGGGGAACGGGGGATGATCGAATCCGAATGCGGTACAAATCCGAGAGGTTCTCCGGCGAATACTCGGGCGGTTTTGAAGGTGTTGTTCACAACCTGGAAAGGCGGTATCATCAGACCCGTTCCCACGGGATCCGGGAATGGATTGAGCGGTTTATGAGCATGCGAGCCTGTCCGGACTGCGGGGGTGCCCGGTTGAGAAAAGAGAGCCTGGCTGTGAGGTTGGGAGACATGTCCATCGGGGAATTGTCCCGGTTGTCCGTCAAGGACGTGGCCGAATTCTTCAGGACCGTCAAGCTGACTGATACTCAGAAGCAGGTAGGAAGACAGGTGCTGAAAGAGGTGCGGGACCGTCTCCAGTTTCTCATGAACGTGGGGCTCGATTATTTGACCCTGGACCGGTCGGCCTCCACCCTTTCCGGTGGGGAAGCCCAGAGAATTCGCCTGGCCACTCAGATCGGTTCCCAGCTGGTGGGAGTGCTGTACATTCTGGATGAACCCTCCATCGGCCTCCACCTCCGGGACAACAAGCGACTGATTTCCACCCTGGAGAGACTCAGGGATTTGGGGAACACGGTTCTGGTGGTGGAACATGACCGGGAAACCATTGAGTCCTCGGATCACGTGGTGGACCTGGGCCCAGGGGCAGGAGAAGCGGGAGGCAAGGTGGTTTTTGAAGGGTCCCCTGAAGCTCTGGCGGGGTACGGAAAGTCCATCACGGGTCTTTACCTGTCGGGGAAGCGGAAGATTGCTATTCCGGGGTCAAGACGCAAAGGGTCGGGGAAAGTGCTGAAAGTCTTCGGGGCGGAGGGGAACAATCTGAAATCGGTGGATGTAGAGTTTCCTCTGGGAAGACTCATCTGTATCACGGGTGTATCGGGTTCAGGGAAAAGCACGCTTGTGAACGAGACGTTGTATCCCATCCTGGCCCGGGAGCTCCAGGATTCCAGAACCTACCCACTTCCGTATGAAGGGATTGAAGGTTTGGCATACCTGGACAAAGTGGTGGATATTGATCAGTCCCCCATCGGCCGTACTCCCAGGTCCAATCCCGCCACCTACACGGGAGTTTTTACTCATATCCGGGACCTGTTTGCCAGGTTGCCCGAGTCCAGAATGAGGGGGTACAACCCTGGCCGGTTTTCCTTCAACGTAAAAGGGGGACGGTGCGAGGCATGCCATGGTGACGGCATCATCAAGATTGAGATGCATTTTCTTCCGGATGTTTACGTACGATGCGAAGAGTGCAAGGGCTCCAGGTATAACCGGGAGACCCTGGAGATCACCTACAAGGGCAAGGACATTTCCGACGTCTTGAACATGACGGTGGAAGAAGCCCTGGTCTTTTTCGAGAACTTTCCCCAGATTAAAAGAAGGCTGGAGACTCTCCGTGATGTGGGGCTGGGGTACATACGACTCGGGCAGCAGGCAACCACGTTGTCCGGTGGTGAGGCGCAGAGGGTGAAGCTCTCCAGGGAGCTTTCGAAAATCGGCACGGGCCGCACCTTTTACATCCTGGATGAACCCACTACAGGCCTCCATTTTGATGATGTGAGAATGCTTCTCAACGTGTTGAACCGCCTGGTGGACAAGGGGAACACCGTCGTGGTTATTGAACACAATATGGATGTCATAAAGACGGCTGATTGGATTATTGATCTGGGACCTGAGGGGGGGGATGAGGGTGGCACCATCGTGGCCCAGGGCGTTCCGGAAAACCTGGCCAAGGACCGGAACTCATACACGGGGAAATTCCTGGATAGCATTCTCAACGGGAGAACATAGACTGATACAGGACCATCTGGATAGATTGTGCGTCAACACCCTCCGTTTTCTCGCTGTGGATGCGGTTCAGGCGGCCGGGTCGGGACATCCGGGGATGCCCCTGGGTGCTGCTCCCATGGCCTATGTTCTGTGGGACCGTTTCTTGCGTTTTAATCCCGCCAATCCCCGGTGGTTCAACCGGGACCGGTTTGTCCTTTCGGCCGGTCACGGATCGGCTCTCCTGTATGCCCTGTTGCACACATTCGGATACGATCTGGTTCTGGAAGAATTAAGGCGGTTCCGCCAGTGGGGAAGCATGACACCCGGTCATCCTGAAAGGGGATTAGCCCCGGGGGTGGAAACCACCACGGGTCCCCTGGGCCAGGGATTCGCCAACGGTGTAGGCATGGCCATGGCTGAACGCTTTCTGGCCAACCGGTTCAACCGGAACGGATATCCTGTGGTGGATCATTACACCTACGCCATCGTGTCGGATGGCGATCTCATGGAGGGAGTTTCATCGGAGGCCGCCTCCCTGGCGGGCCAGTGGGGACTGGGAAAGCTTATCTATCTGTACGACGACAATCACGTAACCATAGAAGGGGATACCCGGCTGGCGTTCACCGAAGACACGGGAAAACGGTTTGAGGCCTACGGGTGGCATGTACAGGAACTCCCCGATGGAAACGACGTGGCAGCCATCGACGGTGCCATCCGGAAGGCCAGGGAAGAAAGCGTCCGGCCCTCTCTTATCATGATTCGAACCCATATCGGGTTTGGGAGTCCCAAACAGGATTCGGCGGCGGCCCATGGGGCACCGCTAGGCGAGGAGGCAACGCGGCAGACCAAGGAGGCCCTGGGATGGCCTTTGGAGCCTGAATTCTACATCCCGGAGGAGGCGGCAGCCCATTTCCGCCTGGCGGTGAAACGAGGGGCTGACCGGGAGAAGGAATGGATCGATCTGGTAGAGAGCTACCGCAGGGACCATCCATCCCTTGCCCGGCGGTTGGATGAAGTTATTGAAGGGGAACTGCCTGACGGCTGGACATCGGATCTGGTCATCTTTTCCAGCTCGGACGGTGCCATGGCCACCCGGACGGCCTCCGGCACGGTGTTGAACCGTCTTGCGAAAAACCTGGATACCCTGATGGGGGGCTCAGCGGACCTGGCCCCATCCAACAACACCTTTCTCAAAAAGAAGGAGGAATTCGGTCTGGATGAACGGTGGGGTCCCAACGTTCACTATGGCGTTCGCGAGCACGCCATGGCGGCCATCACGAGCGGCCTTGCCCTTCACGGAGGAGTTCTTCCCTATGCAGGAACCTTCCTCGTGTTTTCAGATTACATGCGGCCTGCCCTCAGACTGGCGGCGTTGATGAAGGCCCACAGTGTATTCGTGTTCACTCACGACAGCGTGGGCCTGGGGGAGGACGGTCCCACCCATCAGCCCGTAGAGCATCTGATGTCGTTGCGAGCCATTCCCGGCCTTACGGTGATCCGGCCGGCAGATGCCAACGAAACGGCTATGGCCTGGAAAATAGCGGTAGAGCGTCCGGGACCGGTGGTCCTGGTGCTTACCCGTCAGAAGGTTCCCATCCTGGACGCGGAGGTGTATCCCGTGGAAGAGGGTGTCCCGAAGGGAGCCTACGTCCTTTCCGACGCCGAAGCCCATGCTCCCGATATTATCATCGTGGCCACGGGCTCGGAAGTGCATCTGGCTCTTGAGGCTCGGGAAGTCCTGACGGAAAAAGGGGTCGGTGTCCGGGTCGTGTCCATGCCGTCGTGGGAACTCTTTGAGGAACAACCGGTTGATTACAGGCGGTCGGTCCTGGCACCGGGAGTTCCGAAGCTTTCGGTGGAGGCGGGCAGCCCTCAGGGTTGGTACCGGTACGTTGGAGAGAAGGGGGATGCCATGGGGTTGAGCCGCTTCGGGGCTTCCGCTCCGGGGAGGGTGGTGCTGGAGAAGTTAGGGTTTAGCCCCGAAGAAGTAGTCACCCGGGCCCAGGAGCTATTAGGGGCAAGCTAAAAAAACGGGGGGGAGAAGATCATGCCCATAAGAACAGGACGAGCAGTGTGGAAAGGAACACTCCAGAACGGCGAGGGAACGGTTCAAACCGAAACGGGGGTGCTTGACGCCCGGTATTCCTTTTCCTCCCGCTTCGAATCAGGAACGGGGACCAATCCCGAAGAACTTCTCGGGGCAGCTCATGCGGGATGTTTCTCCATGGCCTTTGCTTCCGGATTGGAAAAGGCTGGCTTCACGGTTGAACGGATATCCACCGAAGACAGGGTCCACATAGAAAAGGTGGAAGACAGCTTCACCATCACGAAGATAGAGACGACAACGGAGTGTGATGTACCTGGAATGGATGATGAGACCTTTCAACGGCTTGCGGAAGACGCCAAGAAGAACTGCCCGGTTTCCAGGGCTCTGAAGGCAGTGCAGATCGACCTGGTAGCCCGGCTTAAGGGATCGTCGTCCCCTGCCGAATGACACGTTCCCTGTGTACACTCCAGGCGGTGGGCGATCAGACCTACTGGTTCTGTTTACAGTGTGCTGAAGAGGGAACCAGTCCGGGCGATCCTTCCTGGTTGGAGTCGAGCGAAACGGGCGCCGCTGACAGTTTCTTCAGCCCGGATCTGGGCCTGGTCCTGGAGCACCTGAAGGGGGTTCACGGGTTCGGGAAAGACCAAATCGAGGTGAGTGAAGAGGAAATAGTCCTGAAGTGACGGGGAAAAAGGAAACGGAATTCGACATGGTGGTGGTGGGTGGCGGTCCGGCAGGAGCCACGGCGGCCCTGTATGCCTCCCGGATTGGATTGAGGGTTCTTCTGGTGGATAAGGAGCAGTTTCCCAGGGACAAAGTTTGCGGAGATGCCCTGTCGGGGAAGTCTGTTGGGATCCTCCGGGATCTGGATCTTCTGGAACAGGTAAGGGACCTTCCCGGAGCCTCCGTACGGACGATAACCTTCGGCAGTCCCAACCACACCTCAGCGAACATACTCATGGAGGGAGATGGCGGGCAGGAAGGTTTCGTCATCCGGCGAAAGGTTTTTGACAACTTCCTTTTTCAGAAAGCCGGGAAGGAAGTGGAAACCTGCATCGAGGGCTTCTTCGTCAGAGATCTAATCACGGACAACGGCCACGTCTGCGGGATTCGGGGCAATCGGCGCGGTGAGAGGGATATGGAGGAATACCGGGCCCCCCTTGTCCTGGGAGCGGATGGGTTCAGTTCCGTAGTAGCCAGGAAGGCCGGGTTGTACGATCACGATCCCAGGCACTGGGTGGTGGCCCTGAGGTGCTATTACCGGAATGTCGGGGGGCTGACCGATCAGATTGAACTGCACTACCTGGACGAGGTCATCCCCGGTTATTTCTGGATTTTTCCGCTGGAAGATGGACGCGCCAATGTGGGCATCGGCATGCTTCATGAGTTCATGAAGTGCAGGAAGGTAAACCTGAAGGAGTCTCTTCGCTGGGCCATCAACAGCGGTCCTTTCAGGGACCGTTTTTCCGGTTCTGAGGCATTGGAAGAACCCGTGGGGTGGAATCTGCCGGTGGGAAGCAAGCACAGGACGATTGTGGGGGACGGCTTAATGCTTCTCGGTGATGCTGCAGGTCTCATTGATCCCTTCACGGGAGAGGGGATTGGAAACGCCATGTATTCAGCCCGCGTAGCCGTAGAAACGGCCAGGGAAGCCCACGAAGGGAAAGATTTTGGCGGCGCCTTTCTTTCCCGTTACGACAGGCGGCTGTGGGACGCCATCGGGCCGGAACTGAAACTGAGTACCCGCCTTCAGCAGTTGGGACGGCTCAGATTCTTGCTGAATTTTGTCATCGGCAAGGCAGCTCGCCACCAGGAAGTCCGGGAGACCATCGGAGGGATGATTACCAATGAACTGCCCCGGGAGAAGCTTGCCAGCCCGGTGTTCTATCTAAAACTTCTTTTCACCTGACGGGAGGGCAGATGAGAAATCTGGAACACATGAAATGTGAGGCTTGCCGCAGGGGTGAGCCCACGGTCACCGAAGAGGAAATGCGGGAATTTCTTCCTCAGATTCCCCAGTGGAAGATTGTAGAACGGGACGGCGTCAACAGGTTGGAGCGGGTGTTTCGCTTCAAGGATTTTGTCCAGGCTCTCTCCTTCACCAACCGGCTGGGGGAAGCGGCCGAACATGAGGGCCACCATCCGGCCCTTCTCACCGAATGGGGTCGGGTGACGGTCTCCTGGTGGACTCACAAGATCGGGGGCCTGCACCAGAACGATTTCATCATGGCAGCCAGGACGGATCACCTGGCGGCCGAAGAGGCATAACACCGGGCTTTAGCCCCCCTTCGAGGGGGGAAGAAAAGGGGCGCGTGGCAGGATCCTAATTCCTGAAATCTCCACTACTTAGAGTATCTATTTGGAATGGCTCGAGTATGAGATTAAATTAAAGGTTGTCTTTACCGTATCTTAAACCCGACCTTGATCACCCTGTTCAAAGCGACGCGGTTTCATCCATCGATACTACTTTTGAGCGGTGACAGAGCACCATATTACCGATCCTGAGCCCCAGGAACAGGATCTGGCGGTTGAACAGACTCTTCGTCCCACCACCTTTGACGAATTCATCGGTCAGGAGGAGGTGGTGGAGAACTTGAAATTGTACATTGAGGCCAGCCGGAGGAGAAACGACGCCCTGGATCATGTGTTGTTGTTTGGTCCTCCCGGGCTGGGAAAAACCACGTTGGCCAACATCATTGCCAAAGAACTGGATGTGAACTTGCGACCCACGGGGCCCGTTCTGGAACGGGCCGCGGATCTGGCAGGATTGCTCACGAACTTGCGTCCCCGGGATGTTCTGTTCATCGATGAGATTCACCGGATGAACAGTGTGGTGGAAGAATACCTGTACGGTGCCATGGAGGATTATCGCATCGATATCATGATTGACCGGGGTCCCAGTGCCCGGAGTGTCCGTCTCAATCTGGAAAAGTTCACTCTGATCGGTGCCACCACGCGGATGGGGAGTCTCACCTCGCCCATGCGGGACAGGTTTGGCGTCGTGCTGAGGGTGGATTTCTACACGGATGATGCCCTGTACAAGATTATTGAGAGGTCGGCGAGAATCCTGGGAGTGGATATCGTCCCGGAAGCGGCCGCGGAACTGGCAAGGCGCTCCAGGGGGACACCCCGGGTATGCAATCGTATCTTGCGGCGAACACAGGACTACGCGGAAGTAAAGGCAGACGGGAGCATTTCCGGGAAAGTTGCTTCCGACTCCCTCCGGCAACTGGGCATCGATTCCCACGGCCTGGACGAATTTGACCGTCGGATTCTGACGGTCCTGGTAGAGAAATTCCAGGGTGGGCCCGTGGGCATTGACTCGTTGAGCGTGGCCCTGGGGGAGGATCCTCAGACCATCGAAGATGTATACGAACCGTACCTGATCAAAGAGGGTTTCATTCAGCGTACGGCCCGGGGACGGATAGCACAGGACCTGACCTTTTCGTACCTGGAAATAGAAAAACCTGAGAGTCAGGGAAAGCTGTTTTAGATCAGGGTCCTGTTGTGATGTTGGAAAAACGAGTGAGACTGAGACTGACCGACTTTGATTATCACCTGCCTAATGCCAGGATTGCCCAATATCCGGCCAGGCGGCGTGATTATGCCCGTCTAATGGTTCTTCACCGGGATACGGAGACGATTGAACACCGCCGTTTCCTGAACATTGTGAACTACGTGAAGAAAAACGATCTGGTGATCGTGAACACCACCAAGGTTTTCCCGGCCCGTCTGTTTGCGGTGAAGGATAGGACCGACGCCAAGGTTGAGGTGTTTTTGCTCCGGGAGTTGGAGAATGACCTGTGGGAAGTTCTGGTAAAACCTGCCCGGAAGGTCCGGATAGGGAACAAGCTTCACTTCACCGATAAGGTTCATTGTGATGTTATCGACAATACCGTTTCCGGGGGCCGGGTGGTACGGTTCGAATACGAGGGGGATAGCTTCTACAAAATCATCGATAGGATCGGGCATTCGCCTTTGCCCCCTTACATCAAGAGGAAGGCAGAGCCCCGGGACAAGACCAGGTACCAGACTGTTTTTGCGGAAAAAAGGGGAGCCGTGGCTGCGTCCACGGCAGGGCTTCATTTTACCGAAGGACTCCTGAAGAAGATCAAAGCCAAGGGGGTTCGGGTCGTCCCCATCACCCTCCACATCGGATTGGGAACGTTCCGACCGGTGCAGGTGGAGGATCTGACTCGCCATCAGATGGACTCGGAGTATTTTGAGGTTCCGGCGGAAACGGCCATCGCCATCAATGAGACCCGCAGCCGAGGCAAGCGAATTTTCGCCGTTGGGACCTCCACCGTGAGGGCTCTGGAAACGGTGGTGGTTTCGGGATTCCAGGTAACCGCCAATCGGGGCTGGACAGACAAATTCATCTATCCGCCCTACAAATTCAAGATGACGGATGCCCTCATCACCAATCTCCATCAGCCAAAATCGACCCTTCTGATGCTGGTGTGTGCCTTCGCGAACCGGGAATTTGTCTTTAGAGCCTACCGGGAGGCTGTTAAGAAGCAGTATCGTTTCTTGAGCTATGGCGACGCCATGCTCATCCTTTAGGACTTTTCCTGCTGCCACGGTCTTTCCATTGAACCCCCGGTGTGGACGATTTGAACCGATGCAGGTTGGGGCCATCATCGCCGGGGCTGGAGAAAGTATGAGGTTTTCTCAAGGAATGTCCTCATCCTCCGTCACAGACCGGAAACAATTCAGACTCCTGGGTGGTGAACCTCTTGTCTTTGTGACACTGCGTCCCTTTCTTGAATGCGATCTGATTGATTCCGTGGTCCTGGTGGTTCCCGAGGAGGCCCTGGACTGGACGGAGCAAAGGATACGGAACAACCGGTGGCAAAAGGGCGTCCGTGTGGTCCCCGGCGGGCTCCAGCGTCAGGAGAGTGTCCGCAATGGCCTCGAGGCCGTGCCAGACAGGTGTGAGGTGGTGGTGGTCCAGGATGCGGCTCGTCCGTTCGTTAGAGTATCCTGGATTGAAGAGACGGCCCGCCTGTGCGCCGAATACGATGGGGCCATCGTGGCGGTGAAGACCGGCGACACCCTGAAGCGGGTTGAGGAGGGGGTCGTACTGGAAACCGTTGAGCGGCGGGGGGTATGGCAGGCCCAGACCCCCCAAGCGTTCCGGAAGGCGTCTCTGGTTTCCGCTTTCAACCGGGCCGCTTCAATGGGATGGAAGGGAACCGACGAAGCTCAGCTGGTTGAACGTGATGGAGGCCGCGTGGCTGTAGTCCAGGGAAGTCCCTTGAACATTAAGATCACCTCGCCCGAGGACTGGGCGTTAGCGGAATCCCTGTGGGAGGGGTCAAAAGGTGATTAGGGCCGGTATCGGTTATGACGTTCACCGGCTGGAGAAAGGTATCCCCCTGATTCTCGGGGGCGCGGACATTCCCCATGAAAAAGGGGCCGTGGGACACTCCGATGGTGATGTTCTATGCCATGCAGTGGTGGACGCGGTTCTCGGGGCGGCGAACCTGGGAGATATTGGGACCCATTTCCCAAGCGAGGAAAACCAGTGGAAGGGGGTTTCCAGTCTTGTGTTTCTCACGCGGGTGGCTGAAGCCATCAGACAGAAGGGATACTCCCTCGTGAACATCGATTGTACAGTGATTCTCCAGAATCCCAGGATTGACCGTCATGTGGGAAGGATGAAGGGAGCCATGGCCCATGCCCTGAGCATCGATATCCATCAGATTTCCATTAAGGCCACCACCACCGACACCCTGGGGTTTATTGGAGACGAGGACGGGATAGCCGCCATGGCCGTAGTCACGTTGTCTCTTCCCGCCTCCCGATCGTAGGGTCCGGACCATTCCTGAATTCTTTTCCCATGGGAAAATCAATGTGGGGCTCAGGATCACCGGTGTGCGTCCGGACGGTTACCACACCATCCAGACCGTGTACCAGGAAGTCACTCTCTCCGACAGAATAACCCTTGATCCTGTTGATTCGGGCTGGGAGTTTTCATCCAGCGGTGAGGAGATTCCCTGGGACGAGGGGAATCTTGCGGTGAAGGCATACCTGGTGCTGAAGGATCTTTTCTCCCGGTTGGGGGGCGCAAGAATCCATGTGGACAAAAAAATTCCCGTGGGTGCTGGACTTGGAGGTGGTTCCAGTAACGCGGCCACGGTTCTCAAAGGACTCAATGATCTGTATGGTCTCGGTCTATCCCTGGACCGCCTGGAGGAGATGGGCCTGGGTCTGGGAGCGGATGTGCCCTTTTTCATCCGGGGGGGCACCCAGGCCGCCGAAGGGATTGGTGAGAAACTCACCCCTGTTTCCCTTCCTCCCGGGGAGGTTATCGGTCTTGTGGTTCCCCCCATTCGTGTATCCACCCGGTGGGCGTACGCCGAGGCCACAAAGAGCTTGTCTCAGGGAGGCTCCGGGGGTAATTTTATAAGCTATTTAAAAGCCTCGCCTTCATGGGAGCTTTTTGAGAACGATTTTGAATCTCTGGTATTTCCAGCATATCCAGAGATTGGCACCATCAAGAGGCGGTTAACCCAGATGGGTGCAGTTTTTGCCAGTCTGTCGGGTAGTGGCTCGACTGTGTTTGGAATCTTCAGGGATGACGTTCAGGCCCGCCGGGCCCTGAAGGTCTTCTCCCCTCCATTCCAGACCTTTCTCACTCACCCGATTCAAATTGAGAATTGATAATTGACCCTTGATCATTGAAAACCGAGAAACCTACTTCGCATTCAGATTCATGCAATTATCAATTAAGAGGTGCCGGGTCGTCTAAAGGCAGGACAGCGGCCTTTGGAGCCGTTAATCCAGGTTCGAGTCCTGGCCCGGCAGCGTTCAGACCGGATACAAGCGGGAGAGTAGGATGAAACTATTCAGCGGCCGTTCCAATGTTCCTTTTGCCCGGGCTGTGGCCCAACATTTGGGCATCTCCCTGGGCGAGGTAGCCATCACCCAGTTCAGCGATGGGGAAATCTGGGTGAAGTATGAGGAGAATATCCGCGGCCAGGATGTGTTCATCATTCAGTCCACTCATCCACCGGCGGAAAACATCCTGGAGCTGATTCTCATGATCGATGCGGCGGTGAGGGCTTCGGCCCAGCGGGTGACGGCGGTGATTCCCTATTACGGATACGGAAGGCAGGACAGGAAAGAGCAGGCCCGGGTACCCATTTCTGCCCGGGTCATGATGGACCTGATGGGAAGCGTGGGTGCGAACCGGGTGTTGACCATGGATCTCCATTCGGCGCAGATTCAGGGTTTTACCAATATGCCGTTTGACCATCTGTACGCACGGCGGATCATTTTCGAACGGTTGAGGGAGTTTGACCTTTCCCTGGAGGGTTCTGTGATACTGGCGCCGGACACCGGGAGCGCCCCCATGGCCCAATCCTTCGCCAAGCATCTGGGGGTGGGGTTCGCCCTGGTGGACAAGCGTCGTCCCGCTCCCAACGAGGCGGAGATTGCCCATCTTATTGGGGAGATGGATGGCAAAGAAGTGTTCATCATCGATGACATGATCGACACGGGGGGCACGATTATCAGTGCTGCAGGGGCCGCGAAAGATCAGGGGGCCAAGATGGTGCAAGCAGTGGCCACTCACGGGATCTTTTCCGGGGATGCCTCTCAAAGAATCCAGGCGTCAGAGATCGACCACGTCATCATATCTGACACCGTCAATCTCCCTCCGGCGAAGCAGTTTGACAAACTGGAAGTCATCTCTGTGGCGGCCCTGTTCGCCAAGGGAATCCAGTGCATTCACAACGGGGAGTCCATCAGCGCACTGTTTGAGTTTTAGTAAGGACTGTAGGATTCTGTTCGAACCCTACAGTCCTAAGGAGTGAATCATGGTTACCGAATTCAAATTGGAGCTGGAAAAAAGGGAAGAAGTCGGGAAGCGAGCGGTAAAACAGATCCGTCAGGAGGGAAAGATCCCCGGCGTATTCTATTCCTCAACGGGGAAGGCCATCCCGTTCACTATTGATCGGAAGCACCTTCATGAGGCTCTGCACGCTCAGTCCCGTGTCTACGCGGTCCAGGTCGGAGGGAAGAAACTCCATGCCATCTTTAAGGAATTCCAGTATCATCCCGTTACGGATGATATTCTTCACGTGGACCTCTACGGCGTCCGGCTAAAGGATAAGATACGCATCATGGTTCCCATCGTCCTCGAGGGTGAAGCCGAGGGAGTGCGGAAGGGCGGGATTCTTACCCAGGCGCTCACCGAGGTGGAAATCCGCTGTCTGGCCAGTGAAGTGCCGGACGATATTCGTATAGATGTGTCGGCCCTGGAGGTCGGCGACAGTATTCACGCTGAAGACCTGGTTTCGGCGGGTGTGGAAATCCTCGCCAATCCGGACACCACGGTCGTGTCGTTGCAGGCGCCTAAGGAGGAGGTTATTGAAGAGGTTGTAGAGGAAGAGCTGGTAGAGGAAGAGGAAGTGGAACCGACGGGTGAAGAGGAAGAAGAGGCGGAACCGGCTCCTGAGGAAGGCGACGAAAAAGAGGGCGGCAAGAAGAAAGAGGAATCGCCGGGTTGATTGCGTTTATC
>JBHIAI010000149.1:0-3777 GCA_046861655.1 Fidelibacterota bacterium
GCGAAAGGCCTGATGCAGTCCCCGTCTATCGTTCGAAAAGGTCTCATCTGGCGACTGACCGGGGACGAGTCCAACGGCAAGCCGTGGCGCCACCATGTGTGGGATGACCTGGAGGTCTTTCTCCAGCATTCCCGAACCGGACAAACCGTTCGTCTTCCCGGGGGGTGGGAGATGTTAAGGGATAGAGGCCGCTTCCTGCTTCGCCACGGTGAGAGCCCACCCGAAGGGGTCCACAGGGTGCTGAATATCGGACGTGGAAGGAAGACGACCGTCAGGGTCGGTCCCTTTGAGTTCACACTGGCCCCCACATCCCATCCCGGGCCATTCGTCCGGGACCCCTCGGTGGAATACGTGGACCATTCTCTCCTGGCCGGTACGAAGATTGTCCTGAGGGAATGGCAGGCGGGGGACCGTATGAAACCTCTTGGTCTGTCGGGCTTCAAGAAGGTGAGCGACATTCTTGTGGATGAAAAAATGGACCGGTTCACGAAGGAGTCCCAGATCGTCCTCACCGTAGACGGAAAGATCGCCTGGCTGTGCGGAATCAGGCTGGATGACAGATTCAAGGTTTCCCCGGATACTTCCCATGCGGCCCGGCTCACCTGCGTCCCGTGGCCCCGTGAAGAAAGGATAGGGATGAAACAGATCCTTACCGAAAAACAAATCCGGACACGAGTCAAGGAACTGGCGGAAGAAATCTCCCGGGATTTCAGGGACAAAGTCCCCATTTTCATCGGCGTTTTGAACGGCTGTTTCGTTTTCATGGCCGATCTGGTGCGGGAATTGACACTGGATTGCGAGGTGGATTTCATCAAACTTTCCAGTTATGACGGAGATGACTCCTCCGGCACGGTTCACCTGCTTAAGGATATCTCGGCCGATGTGACCGGCCGGGACGTGGTGGTGGTGGAGGACGTTGTGGATTCGGGACTCACCGTTGAATTCTTGAGAACCCGTCTCAAAGGGGCCGGACCCTCTTCGGTGACCTTCGTAACTTTGCTTTTCAAAAAAGAGGTAGCGCGGTTAAATTTTGACCTAGACTATGTAGGCTTCCAAATCCCTGCCGATTTTGTCGTCGGTTACGGTCTGGACCATAATCAGAGGTGGCGAAACCTGGGTGGGATCTACCGACTGGAGGATGAAAACGTCCGGGGAAAGGAAGTCTCAGATTAGAAAGGTGATACCTGTCCATGACAGACAGACCCAGGGAAGATAATCCCGGAGGTTCCGGCGACAAGAAGCCCGGACGTCCTCCGAAGAAGGATGACCAGAATTTCCATTGGAAGCAGGCCGGTAAGACGTCTGTAATATGGATCGTCATTCTGATCGCGGCCATTTTCCTCTCCACCCTTTTTACCGGAAGGGGAAGAGACGAAGCTGAAATTGAATACTTTACGTACAGGGAGTATCTCACTTCCGGGCTCATCACCGAAGCCAGGGTGGTGGAGGAAGAATTCCATGGCCGATTGCGGGAGGAAACGAATCTGGCCCTTGACGGTCAGGTTGTGGGCAGAATCGAACGGTTTGTGGTGACCCTTCCTTTTGTCAACGAATCGGTGATTGAGGAATGGGATACGTACGGGGTACGGTACACCTTTGAAGAGGAAAAGGTGGATTGGGTGGGGTATCTCCTCAGCATGGCCCCCTGGGTGTTCCTCATCGTTTTCTGGTTGTTTCTGATGCGGAGGATGCAGGGGACTTCCGGGGCCCGGGGCCTTTTCAGTTTTGGGAGAAGCCGCGCCAGGTTGTGGACCGCGGACGAACCGGAAACGACGTTCAAGGACGTGGCGGGGTGCGAGGAGGCCAAGCAGGAGCTCACAGAAGTGATCAACTTCCTTAAGGACCCAGGGCGCTACCAGAGACTGGGGGGAAAGATTCCGAAGGGGGTATTGCTTCTGGGTCCCCCGGGGACAGGAAAGACATTGCTGGCCAAAGGGGTCGCTGGAGAGGCTGGGGTTCCCTTTTTCAGTTTGAGTGGCGCCGATTTTGTGGAAATGTTTGTGGGAGTGGGCGCCTCACGCGTCCGGGATCTTTTTGAACAGGGCAAGAAACATGCCCCCGCCATCATATTCATCGATGAGATAGACGCCGTGGGCCGGCACCGCGGTGCCGGTCTGGGAGGGGGACATGACGAGCGGGAACAGACCCTGAACGCCCTCCTGGTGGAAATGGACGGGTTTGAACCCAATACGAATGTGATTCTTCTGGCGGCCACCAACCGGCCCGACGTGTTGGACACGGCCCTGTTGCGTCCCGGACGGTTCGACCGTCAGGTGGTAGTGGACGTACCCGACGTCAGGGGAAGAGAGGGTATCCTGAAGGTCCATACCCGGGAAACGCCCCTGGATAAGGATGTGGATTTGAGAATCCTGGCCAAAGGGACGCCAGGACTGGTAGGGGCTGACCTTGCTAACCTGGTGAACGAGGCGTCCCTGCTGGCGGCCCGGAGGAACAGGGATAAGGTCACTATGGAGGATCTGGAGGAGGCCAAAGACAAGGTCATGATGGGCGTGGAACGGAAAAGCATGATCCTGAGTGATGAGGAGAAGAAGCAGACTGCCTACCACGAATCGGGACACGCCCTGGTAGCCGGACTCCTCCCAAACGCGGATCCCGTTCACAAGATCACCATCATTCCCCGGGGCAGGGCCTTGGGTCTCACAGCCCAACTTCCCATCGATGAAAGGCACAATTACACGGAAAGCTATATCAGGGCACGACTCCTGGTTCTCCTGGGAGGCCGGGCCGCTGAAAAACTTGTGTTCAACGAACTGAGCACGGGCTGCGGAAACGATATAGAAGTGGCCACTGAACTTGCCCGGAAGATGGTGTGTGAGTGGGGAATGAGTGATCTCATGGGTCCCCTCACCTTTGGGAAGAAGGAGGAGGAAATCTTCCTGGGCCGTGAAATCGCCACACGACGGGACTACAGTGAAACCACGGCCAAGAAGATTGACGAAGAAATCACCCGGATTGTGAGGGAAGCCGAAAACGAGGCGGTGGAACTGTTGGACGAAAACCTGGATAAACTCCATGATCTGGCCGGGTATCTGCTGGAACGGGAAACCATCGATGGGCATGCTCTCGGAAAGGTGATCGCGGGAGAGAAACTTCCCGAAAGGACGTCCAAGTACTCCGGGGGGAAGGGTCAGGGGGAGGAAAAGGACCGTAAGACCCGGAAGGTCACTGAGAGAGAGGCCTAAGCCCACCGGCCCGACCTTCCGGGAGCCCGGAGCCGTCAGGGTACCCGATCCCCGTTCCCTCTGCCCTTTTTTCCGCATAAATCTCTCCACACCAGTCAGGGGTTGAGAACGACCCGCTAGATGGACAATCTCTTCCGAACTCCCCGGACTCTTGTCATGGGCGTATTGAACGTCACCCCAGATTCATTTTCCGACGGCGGACAGTATTTCGGCGTGGAAGAAGCCGTGGACCGGGCCCAGGAAATGGCAGAAGAAGGGGCGGATATCCTCGATATCGGCGGTGAGTCTTCCAGACCCGGTTCCCTTCCGGTTCCCACCGATGAGGAAGAACGGAGGGTCCTGCCGGTCATCGAGAGGCTCACCGATGAGCTCCACATTCCCCTTTCTATCGATACACGCCGAGCCCTGATAGCCCGAAAGGCCTTGGACATGGGTGTGATCATGGTGAACGATATTTCGGGTCTCCGGGATGACCCCGCCATGGGGCAGACCGTGGCCGAGGAAAACAGTTACGTGGTGATCATGCATATGAAAGGGACCCCTAAGGACATGCAGGTAAACCCTGCCTATGGTG
>JBHIAI010000032.1:0-16106 GCA_046861655.1 Fidelibacterota bacterium
GCAAGACCTGCACTCCTATCCTTTCTTACCGACTTTCCTCTTGCCCAATCCCACAGTCCGCTTCCTCCCTTTTCTGGTCCTGGCGTTGGTCCTGGTTCGCTGCCCCCGAACAGGCAGACCCCTGCGATGTCTCAGGCCCCGGTAGGTTCCGATATCCATGAGCCGTTTGATATTCATGGTGGATTCCGTCCGGAGTTCTCCTTCGACCTTCCTCTTGTTCACCGCCTCGCGGATGGCAGTCACGTGCTTATCCTTGAGATCCTGAACCCGGATATCTCCGGGCACACCAGCCTCTTCAAGGATTTGAGTGGACATGGTATGGCCGATACCGTAGATATAGCCCAGGGCATACTCCACATTCTTGTCATTGGGCAAATCAACCCCTGCTATCCTAACCATGGCTATCCTTGCCTCTGCTTATGCTTGGGATTGGTACAGATCACCCGCACCACACCCTTTCTGCGGATGATTTTGCATTTGTCACAAATCTTTCGAACAGACGAGCGTACTTTCATGATTTCAGAGAACTCACTTGTGACGGTATACGATGCGCCCACGACTGAGATCATAGGGTGAAATCTCCAGAGTCACCACATCGCCCGGCAGGATTTTGATAAAATGCATCCTCATCTTTCCGGCGACGTGAGCCAGTACCTCATGGGGCTTGCCGCTGATCTCTACTTCCACCCTGAACATGGCGTTCGGGAGCGCTTCTTTGATGGTACCGTCAAGGGTTATAGGTTTTTCTTTAGCCATTTTCCTCGCTGATTTCTTCGAGCTTTCCGTCGCTCAGAATACGACCGCCGCCGGAGGTGACCACCACAGTATGCTCAAAATGGGCCGACGGTTTGCCGTCACGGGTGCAGACCGTCCACCCGTCTTCCTTGGTGAAAATCTGGCTGTCCCCCATGTTCACCATAGGCTCAATGGCCAGACACATGCCCTCCTTGAGAACGTCACCGCGCCCCCTGGGGCCGTAGTTGGGGATTTGAGGATCCTCGTGGAGCTTAAGACCGATCCCGTGACCCACCAATTCCCTGACCACGCTGTACCCGTACTCTTCCACGTGGGTCTGGATGGAATGGCCGATATCCGACACTCTGTTTCCTGCCCTCGCCTGCCTGATACCGAGATAAAGGGCCTCTTCTGTCACCTCGAGAAGCTTTTTCACCTCAGGGGAAATCTCCCCCACCGCAAACGTCCGGGCGCTGTCCCCGTAGTATCCGTTCTTTAGGACCCCACAATCGATGCTCACAACATCCCCTTCCCTGAAGGGACGACGATCAGGAATGCCGTGAACAATCTCGTCGTTGATGGAAATGCACAGGGTGGAAGAATACCCCATGTAGCCTTTGAATGCCGGTGCCCCTCCCCGGGAGAGAATAGACTCCTCCGCCAGCCTGTCCAGTTCATCCCCGGTGACGCCGGGACGAATGTTTTCTCCCACCCTTTTCAGGGTTTCGTAGACAATCCGGCTGCTCTCCCGGATCAGATCGATTTCTCGTTGACTTCGAACGGTTACCATCAGGAGTACAGGCCTACCTAGAATCTTCGCCGCCCCCTGATCTTACCCCGCTTCAGGAATCCGTCGTAATTCCGCATCAAGAGATGGGATTCAATCTGCTGCAGTGTGTCCAGGGCCACCCCCACAATGATCAGCAAACTGGTTCCGCCAAAAAAGGAGGCGAGATCGTACCCCACATCCATGGTGTTCATGAGGATGTAGGGGAAAATGGCTATGAAGGCCAGGAAAACGGATCCCGGCAGGGTTACCCTCGTCAGAATGTTGTCGATAAACTCGGAGGTTTTCTTGCCCGGACGGACGCCGGGAATAAATCCCCCGTACTTTCTCATATTCTCCGCCACCTCCACTGGATTGAAAGCGATGGCCGTGTAGAAATAGGTGAAAAAGACGATGATCAGGCCAAATAGCAGCCAGTAAAACCAATGATCGAATGAGAATACCCTCATCAATCCCTGAATGAAATCACTGTCCCGGAAGAACGTTGCCACGGTACTGGGCAAGAACATGATGGACTGGGCAAAAATGATGGGCATCACCCCCGCCGTATTCACGCGCATGGGTATGTGGGTGGACTGGCCTCCGTAGACCTTTCGTCCCACCACCCGCTTGGCGTACTGAACCGGGATCTTTCTCTGTCCCTGGGTCAAGAGCACCACGAACCCCACGATCACGAACATGATCCCCAACAGGACGATTTCCGTGAGCGGGCCCCGCACCTCTTCCTGGATCAACGAAATCTCGCTGATTACCACGTTGGGCAGCCTGGCAATGATTCCGATCATGATGATCAGGGAAATTCCGTTTCCGATGCCCCTTTCGGTAATCTGCTCCCCCAGCCACATGATGAAAATAGTCCCTGTCACCAGGGAAATGACGGCCGTAAACCGGAACCCCAGGCCCGGATCGGGAACCACCATCATGCTGACACCCCCGGCGGTGGATTCCATGCTCTCCAGGAAGATGGAAACGCCATACGCCTGGAGGGTGGAAATGAAGACCGTCCCGTACCGGGTGAGCTGAGTAATTTTCTTGCGGCCCTCTTCCCCTTCCTTCTGCAGTCTCTGAAAGTAGGGGACAACCACACCCATCAACTGCATGATGATGGACGCGGAAATGTAGGGCATGATTCCCAGGGCGAAGAGGGTGGCTTTCTGGAACGCACCCCCGGCGAACAGATCGTACAACCCAAACAGGGTGTTCTGGAAATTCTGAATGGCCGCTGCCAGGGCTTCGCTGTTCACCCCAGGAATGGGAATATGGGCACCGATTCGTACCACCACCAGGAGAGACACGGTAAACAGGATGCGTTTCCGCAGCTCGGGAATATTGAAAATGTTCTTTATCTTCTCAATCATGGTAGAACAGCCTTCCCCCCGGCCTTTTCAATCTTCGCCACGGCTGACCGGCTGAAGGCGTCGGCCCGGATGACCATGGGAGTGTCGATATCGCCATCCGCCAGTACTTTGACGGGCCGGGAGGTAGATTTGATGAGCCCTTTCTCCTTCATGGTATGGGCATCCAGTTCCTGTACATCCAGGGGTCGGATATCCCTGAGGTGGACCAGCTGATACACGTTCTCAAAGGGTGCGTTGGAGAAGCCGCGCTTCGGGATCCGCCGCTGAAGAGGCATCTGTCCCCCTTCGTACCAGGCCCGGCGCTTGCTCCCCGACCTGGACCGGTACCCCTTGGTGCCGCGACCGGATGTGCCACCCTTTCCGGACCCCTGACCTCTGCCCAAACGCTTGGGAGTCTTCCGCCCCCTGCCGGGACCTCCGAGGGATTCAAGTTTCATCAGGCCTCCTCCACCTCCACCATGAATTTCACCTTCTGGATCATTCCCCTGATCTGAGGGGTATCGGCGTGAACCACGGATTGATTCGGCTTTTTCAGTCCCAGGGCTCGAAGGACCCGTCTCGTGTTTTCCCTGCGGCCGATGGTACTTCTTAACTGGGTTATCCTCAATTTTTTCTTCTCAGCCACGACTCTATGGCTTTCCTCATCTCCCGAATACTTGTTTTAGAGACATTCCTCTCCTGTTGGCCACCGAAACCGGATCCTCCAACATCCTCAGGGCCACCTCGGCAGCCCGGACCACATTGTTCGGATTCGAGGATCCGTACCGCTTGGTGAGAATGTCCCGGATACCCGACTGTTGTACCAGGGCCCGAACGGATCCACCGGCGATGATTCCCGTTCCCGGCGACGCCGGTTTCATCAGCACACGACTGGCCCCAAACTTTCCCACAATCTTGTGGGGGATGGTGCCGTTGATGATGGGAACCCGAAAGATATTCTTCTTGGCGTCTTCCTTCCCCTTGCTGATCGCCGCCAGGACTTCATTGGCCTTTCCGTGCCCGAGACCCACATGACCACGACCGTCTCCCACGACCACCAGGGCCCCAAAACGGAAACGGCGACCACCGGCAACCACCTTGGCCACACGGTTGATCCTGATTACCGTCTCCTCCTGCAGGTCGAGTTCCGTTGGATCGATAGGGGTCAAAACGTCAATCCTCCTTCCCGGGCACCGTCGGCAAGGGCCTTCACCCTGCCGTGGTAGAGAAAGCCGTTCCGGTCAAACACAACCTTCTTAATCCTTTTCTTCCTGGCCTTCTCTGCCAGAACCTGTCCCACCACCTGGCTTTTTTCCACTTTCGTTGTCGAATCTTTCAGTTTGGCCTTCACCCCTTTCTCCAGGGTGGAAGAGGCCACCACCGTCTCCCCCGTTTGATCGTTCACAATCTGCCCGTAGATATGCTTCAGACTACGGTAGACCACCAGTCTGTACCGGCGGGACTGGCCAGGGAAAAGACTCTTGCTCCTTCTCCGGCGTCTTTCCCTCCTCAACCGTTTTCGCACCCCTGCCTTCACGCCTAGATGCCTCCCGTTCCTCCGATGGTCTTACCCTTCTTAATCTTGACATATTCTCCCGCGTACCGGATTCCCTTTCCCTTGTAGGGCTCCGGAGGACGAAAAGAGCGAATCTTTGCCGCCACTTCACCCACCATCTGTTTGTCTATCCCGCTGACGACGATCACATTCCGCTGGGCTTTGATTTCGATTCCCTCAGGAGGTTCAAGGTAAATATCATGAGAGTACCCAAGAGTCAGTTTCAAGCGCTTTCCGTCCATGTTGGCGGAATAGCCCACTCCTTTGACCTGAAGCTCCCGGGAAAAGCCGTCGGTCACCCCTTTCACCATGTTGGCCAGAAGGGCCCGGGTGGTCCCGTGAAGAGCCCGGTGACTCTTGCTGTCTGATGGGCGGCGGACGGTTACCTCACCGTCCGTTTTCTCGATTTCCATATCCTCATGGAAATCGCGCATCAACGTCCCCCTGGGACCGGCAACGGTCACTCGGCTTCCGGTCACCTCCACGGTGACCTTGTCTGGAATAGGGACCGGTTTTGTTCCTACTCTTGACATCCCACCTACCACAGGCGGCAGAGGACCTCTCCCCCCACATTCAACTTTCTCGCTACTTTGTCCGAGACCACCCCTTTGGAAGTCGTCAGGATAGCCACCCCAAGACCACCGAGCACACGGGGAATGCTGTCAGCGGTGGCATAGACCCGCCGGCCGGGCTTGCTTACCCGCTCAATATGCTTGATGACAGGTTCGCCATCCCTGTCCCGCCTCAGGAATACCCGGACCATCTTCTTAACCGGCTCATCGATGATGAGGAAATCCTGGATAAAATGTTCCTCCTTCAGAACGTACAGAATGCGAAGTTTCAAGTTGGAGGCCGGTACGTCGGTCCACCTGGACCCGGCCTTCTGGGCGTTACGTATGCGGGTCAAAAGATCTGCTACCGGATCCGTCATGGTCATGACTAGGAGTGCAGGATTCGAACAGAATCCGATTTAGAAGCCAAACGATGAGAAGATTTCAAGGCGCGACGACGCATGTCTAAATCCTGCACTCCTAACCCTCCTACCAGCTTGCCTTGGTTATGCCCGGGATCTCCCCTTTGAGGGCAAGTTCACGAAAACATAACCGGCACAGTCCAAACCGTCTCATGTAGGCCCGGGAACGCCCACAATTTCCGCAGCGATTGTACTTCCGGGTGGAGAACTTGGCAGTTCTCTTGGCCTTAACGACGAGCGATTTTCGAGCCATCAGGCTCCCTCCCCGGTGGATTCGCCCGCGGGTACAGTCACTCTCTCCCTGAAGGGAAACCCGAGCGATCTCAACAATTCATACCCATCGTCGTCCGATTCCGCCGTGGTCACGATGGACACATTCAAACCACGGATCTTATCGATTTTGTCGTAGTCAATCTCGGGAAACACGATTTGTTCCTCCAGTCCGAAATGAAAATTACCCCGGCCATCGAACGACTTAAGAGAGAAACCGCTGAAGTCCCTCACCCGGGGAAGAGCGATTTTCACCAACCGCTCCAGGAACTCGTACATCCGCCAGCCCCTCAAGGTCACCCGGCAACCCACCGGATCTCCCGCCCTGATCTTGAAATTGGAAATGGCTTTCCTGGCCCGTGTGATCACCGCCCGCTGTCCGGATATGGCCGTCAGATCGTCCATGGCGTGATCCAGGGATCCCGGCTCATCCTTGGCTTTACCCACACCCACGTTCAGAACAATCTTCTCCAACCGGGACACCTGAAGGGGATGGCTCAGACCCAGTTTTTTCTGAATCTCGGGCACGGACGTCTCCCGGTACTGAGTCAACAGGTTGGGCCTGTATCCGTTGTTGCCGGCGGGTATCTTGGTCTGTGGCACAGTATCCCCTATGAATCGATGTCTTCGCCCGTCTTGCGGGCAACTCTGATTTTTCGGCCCGTCTGCAGCCGGCGATGGCCAACCCGGGTGGGACTGCCGCCTGCCAGAAGCATAACGTTGGAGAGGTGGACGGGAGCCTCCTTCTCAATGATTCCCCCCTGGGGATTCTGCTGGGACGGCCGGGTGTGACGTTTCACAAAGTTAATCCCCTCCACCAGCACCCGGTTTCTCCGGGGGAATACTTTCAAGACTTTCCCCGTCTTTCCCCGGGCCTCACCCGCGATGATCTGAACGGTATCGCCCTTCTTGATTCGCACCTTAGACCACCTCCGGCGCCATGGAAATAATTTTCATGAATCCCTTTTCACGAAGTTCCCTGGCTACGGGACCAAATATCCGCGTTCCCCGGGGATCGCCGGTTCCGGTCAACAGGACAGCCGCGTTGTCATCGAACCGGACGTACGAACCGTCCTTGCGGCGCCGTTCCTTCTTGGTTCTGACCACAACGGCCCGGGCGATGTCACCTCTTTTCACCATACCTCCGGGAATGGCCTGCTTTACCGTCACCACCACGATGTCTCCCAGGGAGGCGTACTTTCTCCGGGTTCCTCCCAGTACTTTGAAGCACAGCACTTCCTTCGCGCCCGTATTGTCCGCTACTTTCAATCTGGTTTCCGACTGAATCATGGGTCTGCCTCAAGATGTTTGAACTCCCGGTTATCCTCCTGCACCCCTTGAAATCACATCGACGACGCGCCATCTTTTGGTCTTGCTCATGGGACGGGACGCCACAATCCTGGCCCTGTCCCCCGGCTGACATCGTCCGTTGGCATCATGGACTTTGTACTTCTTTTTCCTGACCACATACTTTTTGTAAACCGGATGAAAAACCCGCCGGGATACTTCCACCACCACGGTCTTATCCATCTTGTTGCTCAGCACGGTACCCTCCAGGGTCTGCACCTTTCGAGTCTGGTCCATGGAATCCTACTCGTCTCCTTCCGGTTTTCTGAGATCCAGGTCGATCTCCCTCAGCACCGTTTTTATCTGGGCTACTTCCCTCCTTAAGAGGCGGATCCTGATGGGATTCTCAAGCTGCTGCAGAGCCTTCTGAAACCGGAGGTTTTCCAGTTCTTCCAGGTCGTCTGACAGCCTGGATTTCAGCTCAGTTATTGTCATCGTCTTAAGCTCCGATGTCTTCATACCGCAGCGTCTTTGACCGTTGGTTAGTGACCGTGTTCCCTTCGACCCACGAGCTTGGTCTTTACCGGAAGCTTGAATCCGGCCAGACGAAAGGCTTCGGCGGCCAGGTCTCTGTCCAGTCCTTCCACCTCAAAAAGAATCCGTCCCGGTTTTACAACCGCTACCCAGTGATCGGGAGCGCCCTTGCCCTTACCCATCCGGACTTCAGCAGGTTTCCGGGTAACGGATTTGTCCGGAAAGATCCGTATCCACATTCGTCCGTGCTTCCTAATCTTCCTCACGATAGCCACTCTGGCCGACTCAATCTGACGAGCTGTGATCCAACCGGCCTCCAGGGCTTTAAGGCCGTAACTTCCGAAAGCCACATAATTCCCTCTCGCGGCCATGCCGCGTCTCCGCCCTCGATGATGCTTCCGCCACTTGGCCTTCCTGGGTTCCAGCATCAGGTGGGCACCTCCCCATTACATATCCACACTTTGATTCCGATGGTGCCATAGGTGGTCCGGGCCTCGGTGACCGCAAAATCGATGTCAGACCGGAGGGTATGCAGCGGAACCTTACCTTCCATGTAGGTTTCGCTCCGGGCAATCTCCGTTCCCCCCAGCCGTCCGGCCACTCGGATCCTGACCCCCTCAGCTCCCATTCGCATGGTGGACTGAATGGACTTCTTTACCGCCCGTCTAAAATTGATTTTCTTGGTGAGTTGCTGGGCTATGTTCTGACCCACGAGCTTGGCGTCCAATTCCGGCCGTTTGATTTCGGACACGTTCACCTGAGTTTCCCTTTTGGTCAATCTTTCGATTTCTTCTTTGAGCCGGTCAACCTCTTCCCCACCCTTTCCGATGACGATTCCCGGCCTGGAAGTATGAATGGTCACCGTTATCTGCTTGGAAGTCCTGGCAATATCCACCCTGGAAACGCCGGCGTTGGGGAGGCGCTTGGAGATGTACTTTCTCAAAGTAATATCTTCCATCACAAAATCCGGGAAATCTGCCCCTGCGAACCAGTTGGAGGTCCAGGGTTTATTGATTCCCAGCCTGAATCCCGTTGGATGTGTTTTCTGCCCCATAGCGTTTATCCGTCTCCCTTTCCGTCTCCCAGAATGATGGTCAAATGGCTGGTCCTTTTCCGGATTCGCGACACTCTCCCCATAGCGGCGGGACGAAAACGCTTCAGGGCGGGTCCACCGTCGACGAAAGCTTCCTGGATGACCAGATCCTCTACATCCACCGATTTGCCCTCTTCCGTCTGCAACAGATTCGACACCGCGGACCGTATGGTTTTCTCGATCACCTCCGACGCCTTCTGGGGAGAGAAATGGAGAATATTGAGTGCAGACTCCACATCTTTTCCCCGGACCAGGTCCAAGGTGCGAGCTATCTTCCTCGGCGACTGTCGAACGTAACGCGCCTTTGCCCTCGTTTCCACAGTCTCTACTTCCTGTCCCCTGAATGCACCCTGAATATCCGGGTGGGGGCGAACTCTCCCAGCTTGTGTCCAACCATATTCTCCGTGATGAAGACAGGGATGAACTGCTTCCCATTATGGACGGCCAGGGTCACGCCCACGAATTCGGGAGTGATGACGCTGGATCTACTCCAGGTCTTGATCACGCGCTTTTTCTTCTCTTTCCTGGCCCGTTCAATCTTCTTGACAAGTTTCTCATCAACGTAGGGGCCTTTTCGAAGGGAGCGGCTCACGCTATTTCCTCCTCTTCACAATATGACGGTCGGAAGGTTTGTTCCGTTTGCGGGTTTTGTACCCTTTGGTGGGTTTTCCCCACGGCGTGGACGGATGCCGTCCACCGGAGGACTTTCCTTCACCGCCCCCCAGGGGATGATCCACCGGATTCATGGCTACCCCTCTCACCTTTGGTCTGCGTCCCTTCCACCGCCGACGGCCGGCTTTTCCCAGTAGAACGGCCTCGTGGCTCTTATTGCCCACCTGACCGATCGTGGCCCGGCTGTTTCCACTGAACAAGCGGGTTTCTCCGGACGGCAGTTTGATCGTGACCGTATCCCCTTCCCTGGCCATAACCTGGGCGCCGGACCCGGCACTGCGAACCAGCTGCGCCCCCTTCCCGGGCACCAGTTCGATGTTGTGAATGGTCACACCCGATGGAATCTTCTTGAGGGGAAGCGTGTTTCCAGTTTTCAAAGGAGCATTCTCACCGCTTATGACCTTGTCTCCCACCTTCAGGCCGTCCGGCGCTATGATGTACCGTTTTTCCCCGTCGTCATAATGGAGCAGAGCCAGCCTGGCAGACCGGTTGGGATCGTACTGGATCGATGCCACTCTTGCGGGTATATCCTGTTTGTCCCGTTTGAAATCCACGACCCTGTATCTGCGCTTGTGCCCGCCGCCGCGGTGGCGAATCGTTGTTCGGCCCCCGGCGTTGCGTCCCCCGGTTTTCTTCAACGGCCGAAGCAGAGACTTCTCAGGATCGGATCGTTCCTTCGACTCTGAAACGGACCTGAACCGCTGGCCGGGGGTCACGGGCTTTAAGCGTCTTACGGGCATCTTAGGAGTGCACTCCTATGCCTCCGGCTCCATCTCAAACAGATCGATGGTGAAGCCCTCCCTCAGGGTGGCCACCGCTTTCTTCCAATCGGACCGTTTCCCCGAGGTACGAATCACCCGCCCCCCGCTACGGATCGTTAGCTCCTTTTTCTTCCCCTTTACACGGATGGTACTTACCCTGGCCACCTGTACGTTGAATTTCTGTTCAATCGCCCTCTTGATCTCAATCTTGTTGGCCCTGGGATCCACCTGAAAGGCGTATTTTCTTTCTTTTTCCTCCAACCTCGACATTTTCTCGGTCAGAAGCGGACGCATCAGAATTCTTGAACCGGGATCCATTTTCAATTCACCGCCAACTGTTCGCTCAGGAGTTTGATCCCTTCCCGGTCAAACAGAAGAATCTGACAATCGAGAAGGTCCCTCGCGGATGCCTGGGCGGCGGGCATGAGAGTGACCTTGGGAACATTCCTTGCGGAAAGGACCACGTTTCGGTCCAGCGTCCCTGGCAAGAAGGTTATCTTTTTCCCCTCAAGATTCAGGTTCTTCAGAATCTGCACGAAGGCCCGAGTCCCCGGCTCATCCATGGTAATGGAGTCCACCACTACGATTTCCTTGTCCCTTGCCCGCTGGGAAAGAACGCTTCGCCGGGCCAGTTGCTTCATCTTCTTTGGCAAGCGGTTCCTGTAGGTGGCCGGCCTGGGACCGAATGTGACGCCCCCCCCTCTCCACAAGGGGGACCGAATGGATCCCACTCTGGCCCGGCCCGTCCCCTTCTGCCGCCAGGGCTTTCGACCGCCTCCCCTCGTTTCAGCCCGGGTCTTTGTAGAACGGGTGCCCTGACGGGAAGCAGCCATTTCAGCCACCACAGCCCGGTACACCACATCCTGGTTAGGCTCAATCTTGAACACGGTGTCGTCCACCCTCACCCGGGAAGAACTCTTTCCTTCTGTGTCCCGAACGGTCAACTGCATCACCCCGGCTCCCGTCACTTCATTACCGAAACCAGGCTGTTCCGGGCTCCTGGCACGGACCCTTTCACGAACAGGCATTGATGCTCCATGTCCACCTTCACCACCTCCAGGTTTCTTACCTCAACCTTCCGGTTTCCGTGCTGGCCGGACATCTTGACTCCCGGCCATACCCTTGAGGGATCGGAAGATTGCCCGATGGAGCCCGGAGCCCGGAGACGGTTCGATTGACCGTGAGTCTTGGGCCCGCCCCTGAAACCGTGTCGTTTCACCACACCGGCGAACCCCTTTCCCTAGGATACTCCCCGTACGGTAACCCGGTCTCCTTCCTTGAAGACGTCAACGGAAATTTTCGCTCCCACCTCTGGGGTCTCATCTCCACCCTGGGGAAACTCCATCAGGTACCGCTTGGGCGAGACACCGGCCCGTTTGAAGTGTCCCCGGAGAGGTCGATCGGCGCGGGATTCCTTCAGTTCGCCGAATCCCAACTGAACGGCGTCGTATCCGTCCACCTCTCGGGTTCTTACCTGGGTGACCACGCAGGGACCCGCCTGAATGACCGTCACCGGAATACTCTCACCGTCAGAGCCAAACAGTCTTGTCATTCCCACCTTTTTTCCCATGAGCGCCGTCATCATCACGCCTTGATTTCTATGTCCACCCCGGCGGACAGATCCAGCTTCATAAGGGCATCGACGGTCTTGGGAGAAGCGTTCAGGATTTCGATGAGCCGCTTGTGGATCTTGGTCTGAAACTGTTCCCGGGATTTCTTGTCCACGTGAGGAGACCGCAGGACCGTGTACACGGTCCGCTTGGTGGGCAGGGGGATAGGACCGGAAATGGCGGCCCCGGTGGACTTGACCGTCTTCACAATCTTTTCCGTGGATTTGTCCACAAGGTTGTGGTCATACCCTTTCAGCGTAATCCTGAGTGCTTGCCCGGCCAAGGGTAACCCCGCTTACTCCACGACCTCAGTGACCACGCCTGCGCCCACGGTATGGCCCCCTTCCCGGACGGCGTACCTCAGCTCCTTCTCCATGGCGATCGCTGAGATCAACTCCACCGTCAGTTCCACGTTATCCCCGGGCATCACCATCTCCGTCCCCTCAGGCAGGGTCACCACACCCGTCACATCCGTGGTCCGAAAATAAAACTGGGGACGGTATCCATTGAAAAAGGGCGTGTGACGACCCCCCTCCTCCTTCTTCAGAACGTACACGTTCGTCTTAAACTTCGTGTGAGGCGTTATACTCCCTACCTTCGCCACCACCATCCCCCTCTTCAACGTCTCCTTCTCTATCCCACGCAACAACAACCCCGCATTGTCCCCCGCCTGGCCCTGGTCCAACTCCTTGCGAAACATCTCCACCCCCGTCACCACCGTCTTGCGGGAAGGCCCTAACCCTACAAGCTCTACCTCATCCCCTACCTTCACAACACCACGCTCTATCCGGCCTGTCCCCACCGTCCCCCGGCCCGTAATACTGAATACATCCTCCACAGGCATCAAAAACGGCTTGTCTATGTCCCGAACCGGCTCCGGAATGTACTCATCGATCGTCTTGATCAACTCGTCCACACTCGACATGGCCTCATCATCCTCAGGATGATTCAACGCCGCCAGTGCACTCCCCTTGATGATCGGTATCTCATCCCCAGGAAACTCATACTCCGTCAACAACTCCCGTAACTCCAACTCCACCAACTCAATCAACTCAGGATCATCCACCATGTCCGTCTTGTTTAAATACACCACGATCGCCGGCACATTCACCTGCCGAGCCAACAATACATGCTCCCGCGTCTGGGGCATGGGTCCGTCCGCCGCCGATACCACCAGAATCGCACCATCCATCTGAGCCGCCCCCGTGATCATGTTCTTGATGTAATCCGCATGACCCGGACAATCAATGTGAGCATAATGACGATTCTCACTCTCATACTCCACATGAGCCGTCTGAATCGTAATCCCCCGCTCACGCTCCTCAGGAGCATTATCTATGGAATCAAACGTCCGAACCTCCGACAATCCCCGCTGAGATAAACGCATCGTCATCGCCGCCGTCAACGTCGTCTTTCCATGATCTACATGACCAATCGTACCCACGTTTACATGAGGCTTCGTCCGCTCAAACTTTGCCTTTGCCATGACTCCCTCCTTTCACCTTCCCGCCAGGGCGGGATTGCCGTGAAGTTTTTCCACGATCTTGTCGCCTAGGACCGGGGGAACCGGTTCGTAGGAATAGAATTCCGAGGTAAACACAGCCCTGCCCTGGGAAATGGACCGGAGGTCCGTAGCGTACCCGAACAAATCACTCAGAGGGACAACGGCCCGGATGATCAAAGCGTCCTTCCGGTGGTCCGTACCCTGGATCTCGCCCCGCCGTGAATTCAGATCGCTCATCACGTCCCCCAGGTACTGTTCCGGCAACACCACCTCCACCTTCATCCTGGGCTCAAGAATCACCGGTTGGGCCTTACTGCAGGCCTGTTCAACGGCGATGGATCCCGCAATCTTGAACGCCAGTTCCGATGAGTCAACGGGATGGTACGAACCATCCACAAGTTCCACCCTCACGTCCTCCATGGGATACCCCGCCAGAATACCGTTCTTCAACTTCTCCTGGATCCCCCGGTCCACGGACGGGATGTATTCTTTCGGGACGGCTCCTCCCACAATCTTGCTCTCAAAGTGGTATCCCTTGCCCGGTTCGTTCGGTTCCACCCGGAGTTTCACGTGACCGTACTGACCCCGTCCCCCCGACTGGCGGATGAACTTGCCGTCGGCCTCTGCACTCCGGGTGATGGTCTCCTTGTAGGCAACCTGGGGTTTACCCACGTGGGCATTCACACCGAACTCCCGGCGAAGCCTTTCCACCAGGATTTCCAGGTGCAGTTCTCCCATCCCCGAGATAACCGTCTGGCCCGTTTCCTCATCGATGGAGACGCCAAAGGTGGGATCCTCATCGGACAGCTTGGCCAGGGCCCCGGTCAGGATTTCCTGCTCCGCCTTGCTGGCCGCCTCAATGGCCACGGACATGACAGGTTTCTGAAAATCCATGGCTTCCAGAATGATGGGGGCTGAAGGATCGCAAAGGGTATGACCGGTCTTTACCTGCTTGAGACCCACGGCAGCGGCGATCTCTCCGGCACTCACTTTGTCCCGGTTTTCGCGTTTGTTGGCGTGCATCAGAAGGATGCGGCCAACCCGTTCCTTTCTTCCCGTGGTGGTGTCCAGAACGACCTGTCCGGCGGACATCGATCCGGAGTAGACCCGGAAGAAGGTCAACCGTCCCACATACGGGTCTGTCGTGACCTTGAACGCCAGGGCGCTCAAAGGCTCCGATTCAGATGGCGCCCGGGACAACAAGATATCGGTATCTTCAGGGGCGTGACCCACGACCTCAGGCACTTCCAGGGGAGAGGGGAGATAATCGACCACAGCGTCCAGCAAACGCTGAACACCCTTGTTTCTCAGAGCGGCACCGCACAGAACAGGAACAAAGGCGTTGTCCAGACACCCCTGGCGGAGGGCCTTCTTTATTTCTTCTTCCGTCAGATCTTTCCCGGCGAGGTACTTGTCCATGAGCACTTCGTCATAACTGGCACATTCCTCCACAAGATGACGGCGGGCCTTTTCCGAGGCTTCCTTCATGTCCTCGGGGATATCCATGTACTCAAAATGAGTCCCCAGGGTGGATTCGTTGTACACGATAGCCTTCATCACGATCAAATCTATGAGACCGGCGAATAGATCCCCGCTCCCGATGGGAAGCACCACGGGGAGGGGACTGGCCTTGAGCCGTTCCTTCATCATCTTCAGAACGTTTTCAAAGTCGGCCCCCATTCGGTCCATCTTGTTCACGAAAGCGATCCGCGGAACACGGTAACGGTTCGACTGGCGCCAGACCGTTTCACTCTGGGGCTCCACGCCCCCCACGGCGCAAAACACAACGACCGACCCGTCCAGAACCCGCAGCGACCGCTCCACTTCGGCGGTGAAATCGATGTGACCGGGGGTATCTATGATGTTAATTCTATGCCCATTCCAGAAGGTGGTGGTGGCCGCCGAAGTGATGGTGATGCCCCTTTCCTTTTCCTGATCCATCCAGTCCATAGTTGCGGCACCCTCATGGACTTCACCCATTCGGTGGACCCTGCCGGTGTAGTAAAGAATCCGCTCGGTGGTGGTGGTCTTCCCGGCATCGATGTGGGCCAGGATACCGATATTTCTTACTTTGTCAAGAGCGTAGGACTGCATCTTTATCGATAATGGGCAAAAGCCTTGTTGGCTTCTGCCATGCGGTGGGTATCTTCCTTTTTCTTGATGGCCCCACCCTCGTTATTGGCGGCGTCGATGATTTCCGCTGCCAGTTTTTCCTTCATGGACCGGCCCCTGCGCTTCTTGGCCTGAGAGATAATCCAGCGTGTAGCCACGGCATAGCTTCGATGCCTGGCTACTTCCACCGGCACCTGATAGGTGGCGCCCCCGATTCTGCGGGATTTCACCTCCAGAACGGGACGAACGTTTTCAAGGGCTTTATGGAACATGTCCAAACTCTCCCCCTTGGTACGGGAAGAAATCAACTCCATGGCGCCGTAGAAGATCCCTTCAGCCACTCCCTTTTTCCCCCGCTGCATCAGGTTGTTGATGAACTTCTGGACCATTTTGTCCCCGTACTTCCAGTCCGGAGCCACCTGTCTTCTTTCGGGACGTCTTCTTCTCATGGCTACCTCGGACGTTTCGCACCGTAACGGGAGCGACTGGTTTTCCGGTCCATCACACCCGCCGTATCCATGGTTCCACGGACGATGTGATAACGGACCCCCGGAAGATCTTTCACCCGGCCCCCTTCGATCAAGACGATAGAATGTTCCTGAAGATTGTGACCTTCACCGGGAATGTAGGCGATCACTTCGATACCGTTCGTCAGCCTGACCTTGGCTACCTTTCTCAAGGCCGAATTGGGTTTCTTTGGCGTTGTGGTGTAAACACGCGTACACACACCCCGCTTCTGGGGATTATTCCCCAGGGCGGGAGTGGATCGTTTCTTTCGTTCCTTCTTTCGTCCCTTGCGAACCAGCTGGTTGATCGTGGGCATGTTTCAGGCTCCCTCTGTGGTCCTAACCGGCCTTTTCCTTCTCGGTGACTGTT
>JBHIAI010000004.1:0-48912 GCA_046861655.1 Fidelibacterota bacterium
CCTCACTGGCCAGTTCAATGGACGGAGCCAGGAGCGACCAGTAACTTGCCGCAATCATGACCCCTGCCGCGAAACCCAGCATGCCGTCGAGGACCTTCCGGTTCAGTTCCTTGAAACCGAAGACCGTGGCGGCCCCCAGGGCCGTCAGGCCCCAGGTGAAAACGGTGGCCACCAGGGCTTGAAGAACGGGGTGAAGCTGCCGCAAACTGTCTATCACCGACTATTCTTCCAGGAGACTTCTCAGCATCCAGGCTATCTTTTCGTGCTTGGGCGCCAGCTCATTGAGCAACTCTCCGGTAACAGAATCGCCGTGATCCGAACTGCACTTCTTTGCGTCTACCCTGAGATTCCTTCCCACTTCTTCATGGTCGGACAATAGATTCCTGAGCATGGTTTTGTCGTCGGGATACTCCCCGGGCTCTTCCTCAAGGCGGGCCCGTTCGATAAATTCGGCCATGGTGCCAAGGGCCCTGCCACCCAGAGCCCTTGCCCTCTCGGCCACCTCATCAACGATATCCTCAAGGATTTCGTACTGCCCCTCGAAAAACGCATGGAGATCGTTGAACATCTGACCGACCACGTTCCAGTGATAGTTCCGGGTCTTTATGTACAGGACAGACTCGTCAGACAGCAGGGTGTTCAGGATTCCCACCACTGCGTCCATGTTTTCGTCCGACACGCCAATGCTCGGTTTCATCATGTGTCCTCCCCAGTAGTTTGCTTTACTTGGATGAGTGGTTTCTCAGAAACAGGGAATGGTATGCCAGGCTGGCTACCATTCCTCCGGCAAGGGGACCGATCCAGTACACCGGATGATTCTTCCAGTATCCTCCCACCAGAGCCGGTCCCAGAGTCCTGGCCGGATTCATGGAGGCCCCTGTAAGGGGTCCCCCCACCAGGATGTCAAATACCAGGACCAGTCCGATGCCGAAGCCGGCAATCATCTTGAAAGCGCCTCTTTCATCGATCGCCGTGGCAAACACCGTAAACACAAGAAAGAAGGTGAGAATCCCCTCCAGAAGAATCCCGGTACCGTAGCTTACTCCGCCAGCCAGGTTTGGGGTGCCCAGACTGACCGGTTCCCATACGTTCCGGGAGAAGATCGACACCAGGAGAAGGCCGCCCAGGATGGCCCCCGCCAATTGGGATAGGATGTAGGCTATCCCGTCCTTCAGGCTGATGTTTCGTGTGATCAGGGCTCCCACCGTGACCGCAGGGTTGATGTGCCCTCCTGAAACATGACCTACCGACGATATCATGATGGCCAGAACCAGTCCGTGGGCCAGGGCAATTCCCATGAGTCCTATCCCCGCGTCTCCTCTGGCAGTCAGGTACTGATCCGTGCAGATGGATCCCGCTCCAATGAACACAAGACCGAACGTGCCGATGAACTCGGCCGCCCCCTTTCGCAATGTGCTGTTCATCTGTTGTCCCCTCGCATTTTCTTTCTCTTGTTATCGGGACTGCAGGCACCGGGAACATGTTCCGGTGAATTCAACGCCGAAGTCCGCGATGGCCAGACCATAATCCTTTTTCACGGAATCCAGAAAGCGAGTGTCGCTGATCTCCACATTCGTCACCGAACCACACTGCCGGCACCGGAAGTGATGATGCTTATCCTTTCTGCCGTCGTAGCGAACCACCGTTCCGTCGCGAAAACCCGTTATCATTCCCGCCCCGATCAATAGTTTGAGATTCCGGTACACCGTTCCCAAACTTATCTGGGGCAACACTTTCTGTACCTCACCGTAGATCCAGTCCGCCGTGGGATGGGCGTCCGTTGACTTTACTGCCTTCAGAATCTCTTCCCGCTGCCTGCTGTACCGCATACCGTGTAGAATATACTAATCGATAGTACGAAATCCATAATAACTATTATTACTATTTATCAGCCCCTGTAACTCTTTTCCGGGTCAGGCGCAACCCACGTCCTTTATGATGCCTTACTTCCTCTTCTCCAACCGACGAATGGTCAGGTATAGAACGATCACCAGAAAGGTGATGGTGGTGGTGGCTATTCCCAGCCACACCCTGCGGTTTTTGAAGTCCGTTGCGGCCTCCTGGGCTGTCAACCGGGCCCTCCGGGCCAGGTCCAGTCCGGGCACGGCCGTCTTTTCCACCTCCCGGCCATCCAGTGAGTGGATCATGGTTCTGGACTTGATGAGGACCTCTTTCGCTCCCTGAACATCGAACAGGGCGTCATCTATTTCCATACCCAGGCGTTCCGCCTGGTCTATCTCTCCCTCGGCCCTGCCAATAGCCAGAATAAGGGTATCCAGGGCAGACCTGATCAAAACCGCCTGCCGGGAACCCGGATCCCCTGGCGTATGGCAACGGGCACAGACCCCCTTTCCTTCCTCCATGGAAATCAGGGTGTCTTCAGGATGGAGAATCCTGTGATTGCCGTGGCAAACGACGCATCCGTGAAGACCCCTTTCCTCGATCACTTTGCTCATCTTCGTGGACTCAAAGATTCTCTGGTTATTGGGATGACACTGTCCACACACCATTTTCACAGATCTCACCCCGGGCGGAATGGCACCATGGTTCCCGTGGCAATCGTTGCAGGTTGGGGCGGAGAGATCCTGTTTCTCCATGAGAGCGATCCCGTGCACGCTGGCCCTGTACTCTTCGAAAGCCGTGGAAGGAAGGTCGTGCTCGAACATCAGATCCTTGTCACCATGGCAGCCGTTGCAGGTGGACGCCACCCGGGTGGGATAGACCAAAGATCGCGGATCGGACTTGGGCAGAATGCGGTGGACGGCGTGGCATGTTCCACAGGTGGCCACGCGGGTGTCACCTTTTAGGAGACCCTTGCCATGCTGGCTGGACCAGTACTTGGCCACCTGGTCCACCGCAAGGGAGGGGTTGTACCGCTGCATGAAAACAGGATCACCATGGCAGGATTCGCACATGAAGGGTATGTCCTCGGGCCGGGGTACACCCACAAAACCGCTCTCGGGATCGTGAGCCAGATCCATATCGAATACAGTGGGATCCCCCCCGTGACAGTCGGCACAGGTAAACCCGGTCCTGGAATGAATGTCCTCGCTGAAAACTTCGGCGGGCTCCAGGAATTCGTCGTAGAGTTCCAGATGACACGCCTGACATTCATTCACCGGGTCCGGTTCCTGGGCTCTCCCCTGGCCCGCCACGATCCCCAGGAACAATACGGCCATGACATGGCGGACCGTCATAACAGGTACCCCAGCACAGTCATAATCACGATGAAACCCACCACGAGAATGCCTCCCCGCCGGATGATCCGGCTCCGTACGGTCCCCTCTTCCGTCGTATCTATGAAGGGGATCAACATCCACACCAGGCCGGCCAGAGTGAAAGCCAGAACGCCCAGTAGCTCTCCCTCAATGGGACCCACTCTTGCGGGAATGTATTTCAGGGTTTGGAACATGAACACAAAATACCACTCCGGCTTAATACCGGCGGGTGCCGGAGCAAAGGGATCCGCCTTTACCCCCAGCTCCCAGGGGAAAAACACCGCCAGGACAGCCAGGATATTCAAGACGATCAACCACAAAAGCATATCTCTCAGCACGAAGTTCGGGAAAAAGGGAATGGTCACCTTTTTCTCGTCCGGCAACCTGTCCCATTCCTGGGGTTCGGTCATGCCCTGAACCTGGACGAACAGAAGATGGAGAGTCAGAACGATCACAAAAACCATGGGAAGGATGGCCACATGGATGCCGTAGAACCGGGGCAGCGTTGCCCCCGTCACTTCCTCACTCCCCCTCAGGACGGTCATCAGGCCTTTTCCCACCACGGGGATAATCCCGATGATGTCCGTACCCACTTTGGTGGCAAAGAACGCAAGCTGGTTCCAGGGCAGCAGGTAACCGCTGAACCCGAAGGCCATGGCCAGAAGAAGGAGCACCACACCCGTCATCCAGGTCAATTCCCTGGGCTTCCGGTAGGCCTTAAGAAAAAAGACACTGAACATGTGGAAAAACGCCGCCAGGATCATCAGGTTGGCCGACCACGAATGGATCGATCTCACCAGCCATCCGAATTTCACCTTGGCCATGATAAACTGGATGCTCTCAAAAGCAGAATCGGCGGTGGCCTTGTAATAAAGAAGGAGCAAGATACCGGAAACGACTTGAACGATGAACAGGAATAAGGCCACCCCGCCCAGGTAATACCAGAACCACCCTTTCCCGTGGGGAACCTTCTTTTCTTTCAGGAACTTGATGAACGCATCGATCTTGAACCGTTCATCAATCCACTGCCTTAGACGGGTCCACATGAGAATCTAAGCCTGCCTGGCCACCCACACTTCATCGCCCCTCAGGTACACGTCAAAAGCGTCCAGCGGTCGAGGAGGAGGTCCGGCAACGTTGCGTCCCGTCAGGTCGAACCGGCCGTTGTGACAGGCACACCAGATCTGACTTAGATCAGGCCGGTACTGGACCACACAACTCAAATGGGTACAGGTGGCGGTGAAGGCCTTGAATTCGTCCTCCCCCAGTCTGATGAGGATTCCCGGTTTCCGTCCAAATTGAAAAATGGTGCCTGTTCCCACGGGGAAGTCATCCCTGACTCCTACCCGCAAAGAAGATATGTTGGCCTCAGGGATGGAGGGGGGAACAAGGAACCTGGCCACGGGATACAGGACGCTCCCCAGCCAGCCAAAAACGCCCAGGCCCAGTAGCCATTTCAAGAGAGACCGTCTTTCAGGGTCGGAGGTACGTTCCACGTCGCGATGGGGCAAAAAAATTCTTTACTCAATTTATGCCGGAAGGACAACAATGTCCACTGCCAACGTTCCACAGAAAACAGACTTGCCTGATGGGAGCACGATCGTATCCTGCCTTGCTTCCACCTGGTACCGATCGACCGTACGACATCGGTTCGCCGCAGCCGGACCACTCATTCGGAGGGAGGCCCAGGAAGCGAAGGGGAGAGAAATAGTGTAAAAAAAAGCAGGTCATACTTCAGACCCTGTCCCCGATCATCCCATCCTTTGCGTTGATTTTCGTCCCTGGCGTGACAAAATTCGGCAGATTCCATGACCCAACGAAAAAAGGTCCTCTTTCTATGCACCGGCAATAGCTGCCGTTCCCAGATGGCGGAAGGACTTCTTCGTCACCTGGCCGGGGACCGGTTCCAGGTGTTCAGCGCCGGGACCCATCCCACCCGGATACATCCTATGACCATCCGGATTATGAAGGAATGGGGAATCGATGTCTCCAACCATACGGCGAATCACGTGGACGAATACCTGGATCACGATATAGACATCGTCATCACTGTCTGCGACAATGCCGAGGAGATCTGTCCGGTCTTTCCGGGAGCGGTGAAGCGGATCCACTGGGGCATCCCTGACCCCTTTTCCGGATGGTCAGAGGATGATCGGTTCATGGAACGCTACCGCACAACCCGGAATCTTATCCGGGAGCGGATAGAAGAATTCCTGACGCAGAATCGTGTAACGTATCCCTAACCCGCTTACCATTGATCAGGTCGTCCTGAGAACCCCGAAGCTCCGGAATCCACTCGCATCGACCGTACCGTCGCAAGGGTGATCAAGATACTGTACACTGCAAAGCCCGCAGCCGTCCGGTTGCTACTCTCACTTTTCCTTATTCCCTCTTCCGCTCGAACGCAGGTGATCCTGTCCGAAATCATGTTTGACCTCTCGGGAACCGACAGTCCGAATGAATTTGTGGAAGTTTTCAACCTGTCCCGTCGGGATACGGTGGATCTCTCCAGGTGGAAGATTGCAGACAACTCCTCGGTAGACGATCTCACCGATGGGGGAATGGGAATGATCCTTTTCCCCCGGTCTTATGCCGTGATTCTGGAGGGAGACTATCCCGCCGGGGCGGGATCGGGCCTCTACGCCTCTTTGATCCCGGACACCGTCCTTCTGGTCAAAGTTGACGACAGCGCCATCGGAAACCAGCTGAGCGTGACCGACACTGTGACCCTTCTGGACGACTCAGGAAACCCGGTGGACAGCCACGGATGGGTGGACATCTACGCTCCCGGTTTTTCCCTGGAACGGATCAGTCTGGAAGGTCCATCCGCGCCGGAAAACTGGACCGTCAGCACCGTCCCGCTGGGAACGCCCGGGACTCCCAACAGCGTGACACCGCCTGAGATTGACGCTGCCATCGATACCATGTCCGTCGCCCATACACCCCTGCATCCGGAACCGTACGAGTCCACTCTTCTTACGGCAACAGTGGCCAACCTTGGCACTGAGACCATCCAAGGAGATCTGTGGGTGACCGAGAGGGGTGTTGTCCTGAGCCACCAGGCGTTTGAGGATCTCCGTTCCGGCGACTCCCTTTCCCTGTCCTCAACCCTCGAACCCCTGGATCCCGGTTATCATGTTCTTTATCTGGTCGTGGAGGTCCAGGGGGACGGCAATCCAGATAATGACACGGCTCGACACGCCATAACCGTCCGTTTTCCCGCCGGTTCCATGACCATCAATGAAATCCACGTGATTCCCGGCCCCGGAGTGCCTGAGTTTGTGGAGCTGGTAAACCTGCAAGGCGGGGATGCTGACCTGACGGGATGGAGGTTTTCCGACAGCGACACCGGGGAGGTGAGAATACTTCCTTCAGGGACAATTCCTTCGGGAGGTTTCGGGATTATCGCCGCCGATTCATCCCTGCTGTCCATGGTGCCCACCCTTTCGCCCCTGGTGATTCCCCGGAACGGGTTCCCCCCGCTCAACAACGCCGGGGATACCCTTTTCCTATTCGATCCCACCGGAGTTCTCATGGACCGGGTCCCCTACGCCCCCCACTGGGACCTGGTGCGGGGCCGTTCCCTGGAAAAGTTACACCCCAGCCTGGAATCTCAGGTGGATAGGAACTGGGGACCATCTGTGGCCCCCGAGGGAATGACGCCGGGAAGGGAGAACAGTATCTTCCTGGAAACCCTCCCCTCCACCGGGGTGATTACACTGAACCCCAACCCCTTTTCCCCCGATGGGGATCGAGTGGAGGACGAGATGAGGATTTCCTACCGTCTTCCGTACACCCAGGCCTATGTGACTGCGTTGATCTTTGACAGCCGTGGCCGTCCCGTTCGAACTGTGGCAAGAAACTTGGCTGTGGGATCCCAGGGAGTCCTTACATGGGACGGCGCCACCGACCGGGGTCGGAGAGCCCGAATCGGGGTCTACGTACTGAAGGTTGTGGCAGTGGACAGGGAAACGAGAGAATCCCTGGAGTGGGTCAAGACGGCGATTCTGGCCGAACCGCTGAGGTGAATCGTTTCTATAAACGAGAAGGGGGGGAGTCTACCTGAACGTTATCCCCGCGCCCAGGCTCAGCACGTTGTGTTCCCCCAGGGTGTAATCCGCGTTCAAATAGAACAGCAGCATTTTCAGGGTCACACCGAAAGTCGTACGAAGCCCATTCTCGCCCTCGAGCTCAAAGCCAACTTCCTGCCCATCCAATGGTGACCCCGGTGACTCGATGGTGTAACTCGCCTCAAGATTTGACTTGTCAAGCCCGACAAGGGCGTATGCGGTGATAAAGGGCATATCCGCACTCGCCTGTATATTAAGATTCGTATGGGTGCTCTTGATGATATCAAGGTCCAGGCTCTGATACACTGCCTGGAGAGAAAGATTCAGAAAAGGGGTAGGAAGAGGGAAGTATTGATCCAGCTTGTGCTTGAGACCGAAAGCCCGAAAGCTGGCGTCACCCAAGTCCCCCAGCGGAATGGGGATATAGCTAAGAAGCAACTCTGTTTTCAAGGGGAGACCGAGTCCAAGTTGTGGCCGGAACATGGGAACTGTTGTCATGTCCAACCCTGCCAAGCTGATCCCAACGTTGTCTATTTCTGAGGGTATATCTTCCCCCGTCAAGTTCGTTCCCAGGGCGTCGTTCAGATAGTTCGCCACATTGTCCCGGTCGGCGGTCAGGGTACCTTCTGTCCCGAAAACGGTGGGGAGCTCGGTATCTGTGAACAGAACGGACCCCGGAATTGTCACGTCCATGTAGGACCACTCCAGACCCGAGACGTCAAAGTCAAACGTTTTGGCCTCATCCGGGATAACGTCAACCATGGCCTTGATACTGATGTCGAATCCCAGGATCCCGTGGACCTTGGCGGTATGGGTCAAACCGCTGTTCATGTTCATGCCAAACGAAGTGATAAACGGTTGGATGTACTTTTTGGCATTTTCCTGAGCGAGACTCTCCAGGTCTCCCTGGGCCGATACGACCTGAAAGGGACTCATCAGAATAATAACCAGGAACAGGGAAAACAGTCTTTTCATGGAAAGATCCTCCCTCGAAATGTAGGTACTCTTAATCTGTTACGACCCCAGAATCAATTTAAAACATTCAGTCCAAAAAGACATTACAATATTCGTGCTCTCCGTCAAAAGCCAGGACTCTTGAACGTCCATGGGAAACCGGAACGTGCTGGTATAGTTGAAAGAATCTTTTTCACGGGGAGGACCGACTCCTCCCTTTTTTCTCTTCCGCTATACCTTTCTTTCCTGTCCTTCTTTTTGCGCAAAAGAAGGACCATGAAAACCGCCGCAACGGCCGGTCAAAAACCGTTGAATGTCGACGAGTGCTTATCTAAATTGGTTCTTCAGGCCAGCATTCCCTGTGGACAGGTCTAAACCACTCCTTCTATCCCTTCTCCTCCTCCTTTCAGGAACCGCCGCCCAGGATTTCCTGTGGCCTGTGGACCTGGGCAGAATGTTATCGTCCAATTTTGGTGAGTTCCGTCCCCGGAGGTTTCATCCCGGCATCGATATCAAGACCAACGGAACTGTGGGCCACGAATTGGCGGCCGTCGATGACGGATACATCTGGCGAGTCAAAGTTTCTTCCAACGGGTACGGACGGGCTCTCTACCTGAAACTGGCCACCGGGCAGACGGCCCTCTACGCCCATCTAGACCGGTTTTTTCCTCTGATCGACGACTTGGTCAGACTCGAACAGCAGCGACAGAATTCCTACACGGTAGAAAGGTATTTCCCGCCTGACCAGTTTCCGGTCAAAAAGGGAGACGTGGTGGGATACTCAGGAGAAAGCGGCCGGGCTTCGGGACCGCATCTCCATTTTGAATTGCGGGACAGCGACAACCGCCCGCTGAACCCCCTTCTTCACGGATTCGAATTGGAGGACCGCCTCCCTCCCCTGCCCCGTGAGCTGGCTGTGGTCCCCTTGAGTACCGACGCCATGATCAACGGCAGCCCCCTTCCCCAAATCTTTCCCCTTTTTTCTTCCGGACCACGGGAATATGAGTTTCCCGATACCCTCCACGTGTTCGGTACGGTAGGTCTGGAAATCTCCGTGGTGGACAGGGTACCCGGGGTGTCCAATGAATTGAACATCCACGGTGCCGTCCTGTCCGTGGATGGAGTGGACCGATACAGAATTGAATTCGATCAATTCGGATTCGAGAAATCCCATCTCATCGAGATCGAAAGGGACAACAGCTTCCGCCGGCTTAACGACGGTGAATTCCACCGGCTGTTCACGCTCCAGTCGGGCCCTCAACCCGATTTCGTCAAGACGGAAAACGGGAGCCGGCTTGCATTGAGACCCGGATTTCACCGGGTCAATATTAAACTGTTCGACCCTGCAAGGAATGTGGTCCGCATACACGGTGTCCTGTACCAGGCTCCCCCTATCCGCATTCAAGCCACGGTTCTCGACCGGTCCGACCGGCTCCTGCGGGTTTCACTGGAACCCACAGGCAGCCCCTTTCCCCTTCAGGACATGGTGTGCTACAGCTTCAACCGGAGGGGTTATGTAGAGGAGAAGATAGTGCCTGTGGCATCGCGAAAGGAAGACAACCGCCTGGTTGTCGATCTTCCCGGTTCAAGGACCCGTCATCGAATTCTCCAGTTCATCGGGATGGATAGAATGGGTGCGGTGAGCATGCCTTTCCATCTCCCCATGGGAATCCGGGAATCCGATCCTGCCAGCGTGGAAGCGGACCTGTCTATCAGGCACCTGGAGACCACCGTACTGGTTCAAGTGGAGTACGACCGGTACCTTCCGGTAACACCCGAAACCGTGCTCAGGGGACCCGGGATAGACGAACCCATCGACATGGTCCAGATTCGTCCCAACACATTTCTCTCCCCGCCTCTTCCTCCAAGACGTTTTGCCGGAACCCGGGAAGTTGTGGTCACCCTTAGGGGATCCCCGGAAAGGGAAATCCGGTATTCCTTCAAGCCAAAACTTGGCAGTCAGGCTGCTACCTCCGCCGCTGTTTCTCCCGATGGAAAATGTTCCCTTCAGGCCCTGTCTTCCACCTTCTATGACAGTTCCCTTTTCTGGATAGAAAACGTTGAGAATCCCGTCCCGGTCAGAGGAGGTCAGACCGTGGGCGGAACCTATCAACTTCAGCCCTTTGATCGCCCCCTGAAGGACAGCGCCCGGGTGGCCATCGCCTTGCCTCAATCCGTCGAGGACCCCTCCGGACTCGGCATATTCTACTACGATAACAGGAAAGGATGGACCTACCTTCCCTCCCGTTTTTCCAGATCCCGCCTCGGTGGGATGTTCTTCACTTCGGTGTACAGTCTTGAATCTGTGGCCATCTTGAAAGATACCCGGATGCCCGTGATTAAGGATATCTATCCCGGCCATGGCGGACGCTACGAAGCGGAGGATGTTCGCGTCCTTTCCGCTGTCGTTGATGATGAACTGGCCGGAATCGGCGATGACAGGGCGATCGAGATGACCCTTGATGACACCCCTGTCCTGTTCGAGTATCAACCCATCAAGAAGAGCGTGACCTTCCGTCTGGATGAACCCCTTGTCCCGGGACGGCATAAACTCGTCATTACCGCCACCGACCAGGTGGGAAATTCTTCGACAGAAGTCGCCATCTTTTCCATAGGAGCTCAGGATTAGAACAGAATCGAATGTAGAAGCCAAAAGATGAGCATTTTTCAAGACGCGACGACGAAGGAGTATAATAGGAACATACTTCGAGGAGGAGCAACGAACCAAATGGCCTCCGCTAAATTGATTCATGTTCAGATCCTGAACTCCTAAATTAGGATCCATGTTCTTTCCCTACCGAGACGACAATCCCAGGGTCATCGTACCCTATGTGACCTACACCATCCTGGGGATCAACATTGCCGCCTTTCTTCTTCAGTTGGCAACTCCGCCGGAGGTCACGTATCGGTTCGCCATCATTCCCAAGATGGCCTCCGTGGACCCGGGACACTACGGCCTGACTCTTTTTACCTCCATGTTCCTTCACGGGGGATTCCCTCACCTGGCTGGAAACATGTTGTACCTATGGATATTTTCCGACAACGTGGAGGGGATTCTGGGTCATACCAGGTTCACCTTGTTCTATCTGGTTTGCGGCCTGGCCGCGGGACTCCTTCAAACGGTGATCGATCCGGGATCCACCGTTCCTGTTATCGGGGCCAGCGGTGCCATCGCCGGCGTCCTGGGAGCCTACATGATCACTTTCCCCCGGGCCAGGGTCCACGCCCTCATATTCCTGTTCTGGTATATCACCACCGTGAGAATTCCCGCCGTTTATGTTCTTGGATTCTGGTTCCTCATCCAGGTAACCAACGGACTGGCCATGATGGGAATCAACACCACTGGAGGGGTGGCCTGGTTCGCCCATATTGGGGGCTTCGTGGCGGGCATAGGGCTTGTGCGCCTTCTGACTTTGATCCGGGTTGAGAAAATCTGATGGATGCTCTGGTTCAGGCGGCCCTGGACGCCAGAAAACGTGCCCGGGCCCCCTTTTCAGGGTATGCGGTGGGAGCGGCAGTGAAGACCGCAGATGGGGATGTAATCACCGGAAGCAATGTGGAGAACAGCAGTCTCGGGTTGACCACCTGTGCCGAACGGGTGGCCCTGACGTCAGCCCTGAGTCAGGGACACGGATCCTTCACGTCCCTGGCCGTCGCCACCAGAGACGGGGCCTCCCCCTGCGGAGCGTGCCGTCAGCTGATCTGGGACTTCTGCGGTGATATCCCCATCCTACTGGCCGACGAAAACGGTCAGGTTGAAACGGTGAGAACCAGGGAACTGTTTCCCCGGCCATTCGGTGACAGCAACCTTACCGCTTCCTCAGGAGGTGTCCAGGACGGGAAAAAATGAATTCCTCCATCCTCATCGGAATCGGCGGAGGGTCGGGATCGGGAAAGACGCTGGTTGCCAAAAACATCTTGAAGGAATTTGGCGAAGGGGAAGTGGTGGTTATCCAGCAGGACAGCTACTACCGGGATCTGTCTCACCTCCCCTTCGATCAACGGGTTAAGACCAACTTCGACCATCCTGACGCCCTCGATTTTGATCTCCTCCGGCGACACCTGAAACAGCTGGCGTCCGGAAAGGCGGTCCAGGTTCCCATCTATGATTTTTCCTCCCATACCCGGATGAGGGAAACCCGAACTGTTGAGCCCCACCCCGCCGTCGTCATCGAGGGCATCATGGTCCTCACGGACAGGGACCTGAGGGATTTGCTCCATATTAAGATCTACGTGGAAACCGATGCGGATATTCGATTCATCCGCCGTCTCACGCGGGATATTCGGGACCGGGAAAGGACCCACCAGGATGTTATTTACCAATACCTGAAAACCGTCCGTCCCATGCACGAGCAGTTTGTGGAACCCACGAAAAAGTACGCAGACATCATCATTCCCGAAGGTGGGGAGAATCCGGTGGCCATCGATCTCATCCAGACCAAGATACGATCCCTCCTGGAGGTCCGGACCCCCGACTAGATGCCCACCTTCAGCCCCAGAAACCCCGGATGGATTGAAGTGATTTGCGGCAGTATGTTCAGCGGAAAGACGGAGGAACTCATGCGCCGGCTTCGCAGGGCCAGAATTGCTCGACAGAGTGTGCTCATCTTCAAACCGAAAGTGGACAGGCGTTACGCCGAAGGGCATATTGTCTCCCACTCCCGGCTGAGAATGGAATCCCGTTCGGTGGAACATCCCCGGGAAATACTGGACCTGGCCAGGGACGCCGATGTGGTGGGAGTGGATGAGGCCCAATTCTTTGAGACCGATCTTGTTGATGTATGCACCACGCTTGCCTCGCGAAAAAAAAGGGTGATCGTTGCTGGGCTGGACAAGGACTTCCGGGGGGCTCCGTTCGGGCCCATGCCGGGGCTTTTGAGCGAGGCAGAGTACGTGACCAAGTTTCTCGCCATCTGTGTAAAGTGCGGCAGCCCGGCGAGCTTTACCCAGCGACTCACCGGCGACGTGGACCGGATCGTTATCGGAACAACCGACATATACGAAGCCAGATGCCGCCACTGCTATGAGCCTCCCCCCGACTGATGGAACGGTTTACGGGTATCATCGGTGCTGTCGTCCTTCTGGGAATCGCCTACGGGCTTTCCAATAACCGGAAGGTTATCAGCTGGCGCCTGGTGAGATGGGGGATTCTCCTGCAGGTTCTGTTTGCCCTGTTCATCCTGAAAACCCCTGTAGGACAGCCCTTCTTCGGAGCCATGGACAGGGCCATTCGGAGACTGTTGAGTTTCTCCGATGCGGGCAGCGACTTTCTGTTCAAGGCCTTTTCCAGCGGCGCGGTGGAAGCTCCACTCATGAACTTTGCTTTCCGGGTGCTACCCACGATCATCTTTTTCTCCTCCCTCATGGCGGTTCTGTACTATCTGGGGGTCATGCAGTGGATCATACGGTGGATCGCCCGGGCCATGCAGAAAACCATGGGTACCAGCGGAACGGAAACGTTGAGCGTGTCCGCCAATATTTTTGTAGGTCAGACCGAAGCTCCCCTCATGGTTCGCCCTTTCGTGGCCACCATGACCCGGTCAGAATTGATGGCGGTCATGACCGGTGGCTTCGCCACCGTGGCCGGTGGCGTCATGGCTATCTACGTGAAAATGTTAAGTGACGTTCCGGGCATAGCGGGTCACCTCATGGGAGCGTCTATCATGAGCGCCCCGGCAGCCATGGTCATGGCCAAGATCATATACCCCGAAACAGAGGAATCAGAAACCCTGGGCGAATTGAGGATTTCTGTGGAAAGAGTGGATGACAACGCCGTGGAAGCCCTGGCCCGGGGGGCCACCAGCGGTCTGAAACTGGCTGCCAATGTGGCGGCCATGCTGGTTGCCTTTGTGGCCATGGTAGCCATGATAAACTTCCTTCTGGGACTGGTGGGATGGTCACTTCAGGAGATCCTGGGTATCGTTTTCCGGCCCCTGGCCTGGACCCTGGGCGCCCCCTGGGCTGAGGCCGGTACCCTCGGGGCACTCATGGGAGAGAAACTTGTTCTGACGGAACTGATTGCGTATGCCGACCTGAGTGAATTGAGATCCGCTCAGGCCATCTCCGATCGCACCGCAATCATCGCCAGTTACGCCCTGTGTGGTTTCGCCAATTTCGCTTCCATTGGGATTCAGCTGGGAGGGATTGGGGGTATCGCCCCCAGCCGCAGAAAAGATCTGGCTAAGCTGGGAATGAAGGCCATGATCGCGGGTGCCCTCGCCTCATGGATGACGGCGAGTATTGCCGGAATCCTGGTGTAAGCCGGAGTTCCATGATGAGGCTGGTTTTTCTGGGACCTCCGGGAATTGGGAAAGGGACCCAGGCTAAGGTCCTGGGGGAAACGTATTCCCTGGTCCACCTCTCCACCGGGGATATCCTGCGCAAGGAAATCAGCGAAGAGACCAAACTGGGACGCTTGGCCCGCTCCTACATTGACAGGGGAAAACTGGTTCCCGATTACATCATGCTGGACATGATGACGCTGCGACTCCAACAGGATGATGTCCGGAACGGGTACATCCTTGACGGATTCCCCCGGACAGTGTCCCAGGCTGAGGGACTTGATTCCCTTCTCCGTGACCTGGGCCAGACCCTGGACGCCGTCATCGCCCTGGAAGGTACCGAACCGGTCGTTGCGGAAAGACTCTCCAACCGCCGAACCTGCAGGAGATGTGGTGCTATTACCAACCTGATAACCCGTTCCCCGAAGCGGCCCGGCCGGTGTGATAACTGCGGGGGAGAACTCTATCAGAGAGCCGATGACACTCCCCAGGTGATCCGGAAGCGCCTCGCTGTATACCGCCGGCAGACTGAACCGCTCATAGACTATTATGGTCACCGCTCCCTGTTGAAGACCGTGGACGGCTCGGGAACCGTTGAGGAGGTTACGGAAAACATCATCAACGCACTGTCCCGGCCCCGCGGGGTACCAGGAGAAACACCATGTTGAAGGTAGGCATTACAGGGGGAATCGGGAGTGGCAAGAGCCTGGCCAGCCAACGGATGAAGGAACTCGGCGCCCTCGTATTTGACGCTGATTATGAGGCCAAGAAGATTCTTAAGGAAAATGAAAAGGTCCAGAAGGATCTGATTCAGGAATTTGGCTCTGACATCCTGAACCCGGACCGGTCCATCAGCGAGCGGAAACTGGCCCTGACCGGTTTTTCCAACGAAGAAAACCAGGCCATCTTGAATGCCATCATCCACCCTTATGTCTTTGATGAAATCGACCATCAGTACGAAACGGCAAGGGAAAAGGGGGACACACCCATTTTTCTGGTGGACGCCGCCCTTATCTACGAATCGGGCCTGGATCAGCATCTTGACTACGTGATCGTGGTGACGGCCCAGTACGGACTTCGCATGCAAAGGGCCCTCCAGAAGGGTAAACTCTCCCGCGAGGAGATTCAAAAACGGATGGACCTTCAGCTTCCTGAGGAATCCAAGGTAGGTATGGCCGACTTTGTGGTGGACAATAACGGATCAGAAGAAGACCTGGTTAGACAGGTGGATGATATTTTCAAGAAACTGGTCTGAAGATGACTTCCCGTATTCCCCCTGCGTCCTCCCCCAGACGCTTCGGCGCTTTCCAGGGGGTGTTCACCCCCACCATCCTCACCATCCTGGGGGTTATCATGTTTCTCAGGCTGGGATGGGTGGTGGGCAACGCCGGTTTCGGCGGTGCCCTCGTTATCATTCTCCTCGCAAAGCTGGTAACAGTCTCCACCGGACTCGCCATGTCCTCCATGACCACCAACATCAAGATCGGGGCGGGGGGCTCCTACGCCATCATTTCCCGATCTTTGGGACTGGAGATTGGAGGAGCCGTGGGTATCCCCCTGTACATTTCCCTGACCCTCGGCGCGGCCATGTATATTGTAGGGTTTGCGGAGGGGTGGCTGGCCATCTTTCCCCATCACGATCCCCTTCTGGTGAAAACAGTTACCCTTGCGGCCCTTCTGATCATCTCTTATGTCGGTGCCCATGTGGCGTTGAAGATCCAGTACGTGATTCTCACCATTATCGTGGCTTCTCTCATCTCCCTTCTTCTGGGAAAGGGTCAGGGGAATCCGCAGATCCTCCTGTGGGGTTCCTTCGAACAGGCGCCTTTTTGGAAGGTCTTCGCCATTTTCTTTCCAGCCGTCACGGGTATCGAGGCCGGGGCGGCCATGTCGGGAGATCTGAAAGACCCCAAGCGAAGCCTTCCCATCGGCATCCTGGGGGCCATCGGAATCTCTCTGATCGTCTACATAGGTTTGGCCTTCTGGTATGATCGATTCGTGACCAGGGATCTTCTCCTCACAAACTACACGGTCATGATGGATGTGGCCAGGTGGCGGTCAATCGTCATCGGCGGCCTGTTGGGTGCCTCTCTGTCATCGGCCCTGGGAAGTATCGTGGGCGGACCCAGAACCCTGATGGCCCTGGGTCAGCACAAGGTCGTACCCTTCGCCAAATACTTTGCCCGCCGCAGCGAAAAGGGGGAGCCTCGAATCTCCATCGTGTTTACTGCGGTGCTCATCATGATTAGCCTGGTGCTGGGTGAACTCAATACCATTGCGCCCCTGCTCACCATGTTTTTTCTCATCACGTACGGAACGATCAATGCCGCAGTATTCATTGAAAAAAAGATCGGCATTCCCTCCTACCGACCCAGCTTTGATATTCCTCTCTTGATCCCTTTCGTGGGGGGAACCTGGTGCTTTCTGGCCATGTTCCTGATCAACCCCGTGTTCGCCGCAGTCTCTATAGTCGTCATTATCATCGTCTACATCCTCCAGGTCCGGTTAGGGCACTCCGCCCCCTGGGGGGACGTGAGGGCCGGGGTCTTTACCGCCATCGCTGAATGGGCCATTCGCATGGCCTCACTCATGCCCCACACCGCCAAGACATGGAAACCCAACCTCATGGTTCCCGTAGAGGATCCTCAGTACTGGAAAATGAGAATGGATCTAATCCGCGACATCGTGTTCCCCAAGGGAAGTGTCCGAGTGTTGAGCGTCAGAACGGGAAACCACGGCCTGAAGGAACGAATAGACCTGATGGTGAACCTCCTTTTTCGCCGGGAACAGGAAACCAGACCGGAACCCACTCCCTCTCACGTAGAGGAAGACCTGGCGAAACTCGTCCGGCCCCTGAAAGAGGACGGCATTCTGGCCGCCTCCACCCTCATCGACGCCGACGACTTCCTGGAGGGGATCAGTATTGTTACTCAGACCTTGCGGGACATGCCCCTTCCTCCCAACGTTATGTTTCTGTCTATGAGCGACGATCCGGAAAAGGACGAATCCCTGAAACAACTAATTTCCATCGCCGTTCGGGAAGAAATGGGTATCATCGTCCTCAACCGACATTCCGAAAAGGGATTCGGGGATGAACAACACATCAACCTCTGGATGAGGGGCGGCAGTCCAAACCGAAACCTTTCCCTCCTCACCGCCATTCAGCTGGAGCGAAATTGGAACGGTCATCTTCGCCTCATTCGCGTGGTGGGTGATCCGGCGGATACGGAAAAAGCCAGGGTCGGACTCCGGCAGGTTGCCCACCGGGGCCGGCTTCCCGTGGACGTAGAAAAACAGGTCCTGCAGGGGAACTTCCTGGACATACTTTCCCAGGCACCGGAAGCCGATCTGAATATGTTCGGCATGACATCCGATCTGGACGTCGATACGATGCACACCCTGTCCCACACCTGCGACACCGCCTGCGTGTTCATCAGGGATTCGGGGCAGGAAAGTGCCCTGGTTTAAACCATGTCTGTGGGAGAGACCATAACCTACCACGCCCTCCGTCTCGCCCGCACCGTTATCCTGCACCTGCCCCCCGGGACGGCGGCAACGGCGGGAGAGCGACTGGGTGCCCTGCTGTACTCCCGCTTCCCCGTCAGAAAACAGGAGGCCCTGAAACACCTCTCACTGGCCTTTCCCCACCGGAACAGGGCCTACCGTCTTCGTCTGCTGAAGAAGGTGTATGTCCACTTCGGACAGATGGTGGTTGACCTGTTGAGACTGGAAGCCATGGATCTCGACCACGACATCGTGGTGGAAAACCTCTCCTGCTTGGAAGGGGCCCTGAAGGAAAACAAGGGAGTCATACTGCTTTCAGGTCACCTGGGGAACTGGGAACTGATCCCCGCCTGGTGCGTCCAGCATGGGTACCCTCTGTATCCCGTGGTGAAAAGACAGAAGAACGATGGTGCCAACCGGTTCCTGATGGACCTGAGAAAGAGGTCGGGATCCGTGCCCGTTTACCGGAATAGCTCCAGTCACTACATGATCCAGGTCTTGAGAAAGCGCCATATCCTGGCACTCGCCAGCGATCAGCATGCCCCGAAGGGCGGGATCCCGGCTGTGTTCTTCGGCTCCCCCGCCTCCACTGCCCGGGGCCTGGCCATTTTTCACCGGAGAACGGGAGCACCCCTGATCATGGCCTACTGCCTCCGGGCTGGAAAGGGAACCTATCACCTCAAATTCCAGGACGTTCCCCTGGACCCGAACGGCACTGAATCTGTGGCGGCCATTACTCAACGGTTTACCTCTCTCCTGGAGGAGGAAATCCGGTTGTTCCCCGAGCAGTATTTCTGGTTTCACCGGAGGTGGAAGCCCAGTCCTGAAAAAAAGCTCTCAACCTATGGCTCCCATCTGTAAGTTAAACTCCCCTGACTGTCTCCCCAGGGCTGAGCAGGTTATCCTTGAAGGAGGCCTCCTGGTCTATCCCACCGACACCCTTTACGGATTCGGCGTGGATGCCCGCAGTCCCACGGCTCTGGAACTCCTGACCCGGATAAAGGGCAGGGGTGGACCCTACAGCATCGCCGTGGCCAGCCTCGAAATGGTGGAAACCCATGGGGACATTCCAGACGAAAGGAGGGCGTTTGTCCTGTCCCATCTTCCCGGAAAGGTAACGATCATCGTGAAGGCAAGAACCCAGGGACTCTCGTCCCGGGTTCTGGGCCCGGGGGGAACGGTGGGAATCCGGATGCCCGACCACCCCTTTCCCACGAAACTCACAGAAAGACTCAATTTCCCCATCACCACCACCAGCGTCAATCGAACCGGAGAACCGCCGTTGAACGATCCAGCGGCCATCGCCCGCCAATTCGCAAACGATGTGGATTTGATCGTGGACGGGGGACCCCTCCCCGCGTCAAGAGGGTCCACGGTTTACGATCTCACTGGGAAGGAAATCGCCGTCCTTCGCAATCCTTCATGAAGGGGCGTTCTTTCTGTGGGTGTCTGATCCTGTGGGTGCCCCTGTTCGTCTGGGGCCAGGCTCTCCTCCCTTTGAAGGTGGGAGAAACCCTCCAGTATGAATCCAGGATCAACCTCATTCCCACAGGATCGGCTCAACTTCAGGTTTCAGGCCTGGAATCTCTCGATGGCGATTCGGTTTACCACATCGTATTCACGGTGTGGACAAACCGTGTCCTTGACCGCGTATTCAAGATTCGGGACAGGATCGAGACCTGGATCGACGTGACGGATCTTTCCACCAGAAGGTTTTCCAAGAAGATCCGGGAGGGGAACTACCGTCACGAGTTCCTGGCAACCATCGACTACGAGGATTCCATGGTCACCGCCGGGGAAGATTCTTTCCGGATCTACCGGGAACTAAGGGATCCTTACTCCCTCTTGTACTACCTGAGAGCCATCCCTCTTAAGGTGGGGGATCTTCTGGCCTTCACCACCTTCGATAATGGAGAATTCATCGACTTCCAGGTGACGGTTCACCGCCGGGAAACGGTTCGCGTCCCGGCCGGGATATTCCACTCCCTGGTGATCGAACCCTTCAGGGACGGGACCCACCTTTTGAAAAACAAAGGGGACATGACGATCTGGCTCACGGACGATGAAAAGAGGATCCCGGTAAAGATTGTGTCGAAAACCAATTTCGGCTCTATGGTTTTCAGGCTTCGAACCCCTTAGGAGCGCAGAATAGCCTGCACTCCTAGGGAAGCCACCCTACCCGGGTCAGGTCATTATACATAACCACCAGAACAAGCAGGAATAACAGGGCCATCCCCGCCTGCTGGATGATCATCCTGGCCTTCATGGAAATGCGATGGCGGGATACGGACTCGACAATGAGAATGAGGAGATGACCTCCGTCCAGGCCCGGGATAGGCACCAGGTTGATAAAGGCCAGATGTACACTGATGATGGCCAGAAGGAATAGAAGATCCACAAAACCTGCCTGGGCAGCCTCTCCCGCAAGCTGGGCAATCAGAATGGGTCCCCCGATCTCCCGGATGGAGGCTTCGCCGGACACAATGAGTTTCAGGGAATGGACGATCACCCCAAACCAGGCGCCGGTTCTCAAGAATCCCTCTTTCACAGACTCGAAGAGACCCACCGTGCGAACCTTATACTCGGGGTGAATCCCGATAACTCCTACCTCCACGACCTTTCCTTCCAGCGGCAACCGGTCCTGCCGGGTCGTGACTTCCGCCGACATGAGCTCTTCCCCCCGCCGCCACATCACCACGAGAGTCTCCAGCGGACGGTCATGGATGATGTCCGCCATTTGCTCCCAGCTCTCCACGGCCGTCCCATCGACGGCTACAACCGTATCCCCGGCCCGGATACCTGCCTGGGCAGCGGGAAAATCGGGGACGACCTGTCCCACCGTGGGCCGGTCCGACGGTTCGTGAATGCCCACTGTCAGGGTGAGGGCTGAAAACACCACCACAGCCAGCAGGAGATTCATCACCACTCCCGCGGACATCACCCAGATCTGCTGGAGGTTTGTCTTTGACGACAGTTCGTCTGGCGATCCCTGAATCCGGTCATCGAGGCTTTCATCTATGGTGCCCGCCATTTTCACGTAGCCCCCCAGAGGCACAAGACCCACGGAATACTCCGTTCCGGTGGGCCGGGAAAGGGAACGGGAAATGACCTTCTCCACCACGGGTGCCCATTCCACCTTACCGGAAGGACCCTTTTTGAAGAAGAAAGCCCTGAACACCCATCCTGAGGAGGTAGGTGTGAAGGAGACGATCCTGGGAGGAAACAGAAGGGAAAACCTGTCCACTCGCACCCCAACCGACCGGGCGGCCAGGAAGTGGCCTAGCTCATGGATAAGAATGAGACCTGCCAGCACAAACACTATCCCCAGGATCGTTGTCATGCCGTCGTCTCCTCGGGAAGGTGACCGAGAACAAATCTTTCTCCCCAGGTCTCAAGTTCCAGAAGATCCTCCAGGGAAGGGTCGCGGATGAAGGGGTGCTCTCTCACCGCGGACTCCACGATTTCAGAGATGTTCTGAAAAGGAATGTCCCCGTCCAGAAAGTGCTTCACCGCGTGATCATTGGCCACATTCAGACAGGCGGGGGCGGATCCTCCCTTCTCGAGACACGCATAAGCCAGGGCAATCAAGGGAAATTTCTCCAGATCAGGTTCCTCGAACGTCAGGGGAGAATGGTCGGGAAAGCTCATGGTTTCCCATGACGCTTTCCTGCGCTCCGGAAACGTCAGGGCATACTGAATGGGTATCTTCATGTCCGGAAGTCCCAGCTGGGCCTTGATGGAACCATCGATGAATTCCACCATGCTGTGAATGATGGACTGGGGGTGAATCACGATATCGATCTGGCTCCCGTCCAGGCGGAAAAGCCAGTGGGCCTCAATGACTTCCAGACCCTTATTCATCATGGTGGCGGAGTCGATGGTTATCTTGCTCCCCATTTTCCAGTTGGGGTGGGTAAGGGCCTCCTGGACAGTAATCCGGGAGAACTCCTGGAGGGGTCGTGTCCGGAAAGGACCGCCCGATCCCGTCAGAATGAGCCTTCGGATCCGGCTCGAGTCTTCCCCCACAAGACACTGCCAGATGGCGCTGTGTTCGCTGTCCACGGGAAGAATTCTGGCCCCCGTTTCACCTTTGATTCTCTCGATCAGGGCACCGGCCATGACCAGGCTCTCCTTGTTGCTCAGGGCCACATCGACGCCCGCCCTTATGGCCAGTACCGTCGGTTCCATTCCGGAGCTGCCCACCAGGGCGTTCAGGGCAAGATCCACGTCGTCCCGGCGGGCAATCTCCAGGAGTCCTTCCCGGCCCGCAAGAACCTCGATTCCCCTTTCTTCCAAGGATCCGGCCGCCTCCCTGGCAGCGTCAGCATCCACCAGGGCCACGGTCCGAGGGGTGTACTTCCTGGCCTGTTCCACCAGCAGCCGGGCGTTGGAACCGGCGGTCAAGTACCGAACGGAGAATTCCCCGGGGAGGTTATCCACCACCTTCAGCGCATTCTGTCCGATGGATCCCGTGGAGCCCAGGACTGAAATGGATTTGGCCATCATCCGATGAGTTTCCGGATTCCGATCCCCAGGCCCAGGGAAGAAGAACCGAGGTTTGCCTCCACCGTTCCTTCCACCCCGGAAGCCACCCGGCGTCGAATGCCAAAGAAAATGGTTGTGATCTGCCCTTTCATCCGCTTGCTTAGATTCAGTTGAGGATCGGAGTTACGAATATGGATCCCGGCGTCGAAGCCGTTCAATCCTAAACCGATCCACCCTTCCAAACCTCGGTAATTTATCCCTCTTGCCAATCCAGCATCAACGGTTTTCAGAAAGAAATCATCGGGACCCTGAAGGTTGCCCATGAGGATCTGAATCATCCACACCCAGGAAATACCCCGGTCCGGCGACACCTTCAGGTTCAAGCCGTATCTTGTCAGGATCACCACGTCTTCCCCAGACACAAACCCGGAATACAGCCCGTTCACGGCCAGATTGGAGGTGACCCGGTAATGGCCGTACACGGCCGGGATGATCCCTGGGGTGCCCATACCGGGGGACAGGCCGGCCCAGCGGGAAGCACCGCTGGCCAGAAGGAATCCCACGGCCAACCGCTCTGTGGACGAAGGAGAAGGCATGCCCCCGAGAGAGGTCTGAAGGGCCAGAGTGGAAAAAAAGGGACGGGCCTGTCGATCAAAGTCTCCCTCCACCCACCCACCGATATCATAATCCGGTTGCTGCCCGGAGAGATTCAACGGTAGCGAGACAGCGGAAAGAGACAGACAGACAGCGAAAACCCTAAATGAGGCCCCTCTTGCTGGATTTAACAAAGGCAATGATTTCCTGAATTTCCCTGGTCTGGGGTAAGGTTGACTCGATTTCTTTCAGGGCCTGGCCCCTGTTCATGGACGATTGATAGATCAGCCGGTAAGCCCTCTTGATGTTGCGACGGGCCTCATCACTGAATCCTCTTCTCTTGAGCCCCACCGAATTAATACCGGAGAATCTCAGGGGCTCTCCGGCCGCCACGATGTAGGGGGGAACATCCTGGACCGCCCGGAATCCCCCGCCGATGTAGGCATGTTCCCCAATCCGGCAGAACTGGTGTACGGCCACCATGCCCCCCACGGTAGCCCACGGGCCGACCCATGCGTGCCCTCCCAGTTGAACCGCGTTGGTTAGAATCACATGGTCGCCCACAAAGCAATCGTGGGCGACGTGAACGTAGGCCATGAGGTAGGTCTGATCACCGATTTCAGTTTCTCCCCGGGCTTTGGTCCCCCTGTGAATGGTGATGAACTCCCGGATGGTCACATCGTCTCCGATCACGACACGGGTGTCCTCTCCCCCGAATTTCAGGTCCTGGGGGATTTCTCCGATGACCGCACCGTGCATCACTTTGCACCGTTTCCCCAGGTGGGTCCCTGTGCACAAGGTCGCGTGATTCCCGATCCAGGTGTCCTCACCGATCTCCACGCCCGCCTGGATAACCGTGTACGCCCCAATGTGAACATCGGAGCCGATGGCCGAAGAGGAATCGACCACGGCCGTCGGATGGATGGCCGTGGCGATGGTTATCCCTTTCTGTCGCCAATGGTGGCCAGAAAAACCGTTTCCGCTACCAGGTCATCTCCCACGAACGCCTTCCCCTCGATCTTGCAGGAACCCAGCCGGAATTTGAGAAGTCTCATCTCAAACCTGAGCTGGTCCCCGGGTACAACCGGTTGGCGAAATCTGGCACCCTCGATGCGAGAAAGATACATGAGCTTGGTTTCCGGATTCTCCACGGTGTGAAGAAGAAGGAAACCCCCGGCCTGGGCCATCCCCTCCAGAATCAATACCCCGGGCATGATGGGTCGACCCGGAAAGTGACCCTGGAAATAGGGCTCATTGATAGAGACATTCTTGATGGCCACCAGGGATTCTCCAGGATCCATCTCCACGATTCGGTCCACCAGGAGAAACGGGTAGCGATGAGGAATGATTTCTTGTATGGCATCACTGTCAAGCATGGCTCAGAGTTACCCTCCGGATTCGTCTTACCAGTTCCACGTGAGAGGAATGACCCGACCGGGTGGCGATCACGTGGCCCTTCAAGGGCTGGCCAAGAAGGGCAAGATCTCCTATGATGTCCAGGACTTTGTGCCTCACCGGCTCGTTCTCGAATCTCAACGGAATGCCTTGAAGAATGCCGTTGGACCCGATGAAAAGCTCCCGGTCCGTCTTAAACAAAGATTTAAGTCGCCGCACCTCCCTGTCACCCAGTTCCCTGTCAGCGATAACAAGGGCGTTGTCAAGATTCCCTCCTTTTGCCAGCCCTTTCTGCTTCAAGTCCTCCAGTTCACTCAAGAAACAGTAGGTCCGGGCGGGAGCGATCTGTTGGGCAAAGTCGTTCAGGGATTTCAGGGTCATTCTTTGATACCCGGGCACAGCATGCTCATACTGGAGGGTGCAGGTGACCCTGAAATCCTGGGAAGGAATCACCTCGATGGATGTCCCGGAGCCCTTCTCGGAGTACCTGACAGGTTCTTCAACTTCCAGGATTTGCCTCGGCACCCGCTGGGGCAGGATTCGTCCTTTGACAAGGGCCTCCACAAAACCCCTGGCGCTTCCATCAAGGGCTGGAGGTTCCTTATTCGTGAGTTCCACCTGGATGTTGTCTATCTCCAACCCTGCCACCGCCGCCAGAACGTGCTCCACCGTGTGGACAAGGACTCCGTTCGCCGAAAGCACCGTTCCCCGGGAGATGTCGGTTACCCGGTCAATATCCGCCACTATTTCGGGCGCTCCGGGAAGGTCAGACCTGATGAACCGGATTCCACTGTTCTCCGGGGCAGGGTGAAACGTGATAGACGTCTCCACTCCCGTATGGAGACCCGTACCGGACACAGTGACCGGACTGCCAATTGTCTGCTGGACAGGATTCATCCGTTCCCTTTGAGCCGGGAAACTTCAGACTCCAGCTCTTGGATTTTCCTCACCAGTTCAGGCAGCCGCCTGACCAGGGCATCCAGCCTGTTCTTCTCCCTGATGTCCCGGGCTGGCATGCCCGCATACGTTTTCCCTCCAGGAACCGACTTGGTAATGGCTGCCTTGGCGGCCACGCGGGCTCCATCGCCTACTTCCACATGGTCCACCACTCCCGATTGACCCGCAAAGACCACGTGATCCCCGATAATGGTACTCCCGGCGATTCCCACCTGTGCCGTCACCAGGCATCCCCTTCCCAATCTGACGTTATGGGCAATATGAACCAGGTTGTCCAGTTTCGACCCGTCTCCGATGACCGTGTCGCCAAGGGTACCACGGTCGATAGCACAATTGGCGCCGATTTCAACATCATTTCCGATTACGACCCTTCCCATCTGACGGAGACTGTGGTGAATTCCTTCTTCTGTCTCGTACCCGAAGCCCCGGCTGCCGATGACGGTTCCGCTGTGAACAACCACCCGGTCTCCGAGGACACAATTCCGGTAGAGACAGACATGGAATTTGAGTTCGGTACCCTGTCCGATTTCACATCCCTGGCCCACATACGAATGGGGACCGATAACCACATTGTCCCCCAGAATCGACCGATCTTCCACCACGGCGTAAGCCCCCACGGCCACGTCGGTTCCCAGCTTGACGCTGGGTCCCACCCGGGCGGTGGAATGGACTTCCCTGGGAATGGGGACAGGGGGGGAAAAATGATCCATTATTTCGGAAAATGACAGGACGGGGTTGTCCACCCGGATGGCGTTCAGGCCCCCTACATCCTCGTTCCGGGAGACTACCACCGCTGACGCCCCGGTATCTTTCAGGTACTTCCGGTACCGGGGATCGTGAAGAAAAGATATGGATCCCGGCGATGCCTGCCGGAGTTCGGCCACCCCGTTGATATCCACGTCGGGATCCCCGACAATTTCACCTTGTACCAGGGCGGCCAGTTCCCTGAGGGTGGCCAAGGACTACTTACCTGCCTCGGCTTCGCCCTCGCTCAGTTTCCGCAGTTCGTGCAGAACGTCATCGGTCAGATTGTGCGTGGGCTTGCCATAAAGGAGTGCCATGGAATCAAACACGTAATCATACCCTTTGGCAATGGCAACGCTGTTAACCGCCTGCTGAACCTTCTGAATGATTTTCGATTCCAGCTCAAGCTGTTTCTGGTACAGATCTCCTTCCGGACCGACTTTCTTCACCTGGTAATCCTGAACCTTCCGCTCGAGACCGGCAATCTCTTTTTCCTTTTCCTGTCTCCATTCCGGGGAACTCATGAGACGGCGTGTTTCGAACACCCGGCGGAGACTGTCCAGCCGGTCAGTCATGGTTTGAAATTCGTACTGCACCTTCCGGAATTCCAGCTGGAGCTCACCTTCCGCCTTCCTGAACTCCTCGTACTCGGCCCGGATCCGGTCCGACTGGACAAACCCCACTTTTAGCTGCCCAAACCCCGCGCCTGGAACCAGGACTCCCAGGAAAAGCACTTTCCTCCATGTCGACAACTTCACATTCACCTCCGATTGAGTTGAAACGGTTGGACTAAGATGATCTGTCCGGCATGCGGCCGGAATTTACAACCGGGAACCCTAGGAGGGAAGGATTCGAACCCTTCCCCCCTAAAAGGGCATCCCGAATAACACGTGGAAGTTCCACCCCTCCGGGGAAGCCTCCGTGGCCGGGACATCATCGAACCCGTAGCCCAGGTCGAATCCGAGCATCCCCAGCATGGGCATAAACATTCGGACGCCCGCTCCTGCCGACCGCTTTAGATCGAACGGATCGGTCTCGGAAAAATCCCTCCAGACATTTCCCATCTCGGCGAAGACCAGACCGTAGACCGTGGGATTCTCTGAAAAGGGAACCCGGAACTCGACCATGTACTTGAGCATCACGTTGCCCCCGATAGGACGAAGATCATTGTTGATGGGCCCCACAGTATTATCCCGATAGCCTCGAAGAAGAATCCCATAGGGAATGCCGCTACCTCCCATGATGAACCGATCCTGGAGAGGAACGATGGCGGGCTGATCGATCCCGAACGGCAGTTTCTTAATGGCCCCCAGTTGCAGCGAACTCATCAAGGCCGTCTTCCAGAACCCAGGGGTAAACCAGTCAAATTTCAGTACGTGCTTGTGGAAACTCTCGTTCACCCTGAGCCAGGGCCCACTTAATGGACCCCCGGAAAGGGTGGACGTCCATTGGAAGCTGGATCCCATGGAGGGGAATTCAGGATGGTTCCGGCTGTCGCGGCTGACCCCCTGCGTGATGCTTAGACCCACTGTTTGCGTCAAACCCTCGGTGAGAAGTGACAGATTCTCCTCGCTCCCACGATAGGTGGTTCTCGATCCCCGGAGCATCCACGAAGCCCTGAAGAAATTGTCTGGCCATTTCAATCGCCGACCCCACCGCACCGATCCCCCTATCGACTCACGATCCACGGAGTAACTGTAAATGGCGCTTGCGCCCCGGAGATAATAAAAAGCGGACAACCCCACAAGATTCGGTGTATCCTTAACCATGGGATCGGTGAAGCTCAAAGACACGGACCGGTACCGGGAGGCCCGTTCCCGGGTGTAGACACTGTACTGGGTCCCCTGCTGAAAACTGAAGGCCAGCTGCTGTCCCATCCCCCGGAAATTGTTGAATTGGACGCCCGCTCCCCCCGTTATCCCGTACTCCCCGGTGAATCCTATGGACGCGTTCGCCTGATCCGATGATTTTTCCTCAACCGTAATCTCCAAATCCACTTCATCGTCTGCCACCGGTATGACGTCGGGTCGTACGTCAGCAAAATAATTGAGAATGAATATCTCCCTCATACTCCTCATGAGGAGATCCCTGTTGAAAATATCCCCGGGCAAGATCTTGAGCTCCCTCCGGATCACGTTTTCCCGGGTCTTGGTATTCCCGGCGATCTCGATTTTCCTCACCGATACCTGATGATTCTCCGTTACCACGAAATGAATGTCAAGCGAATCGTCCCCCACCGGTCGTACCTGGGGGTCGATATTGCTGTAAATGTACCCGTTGTCCATGTAGAGGTTCAGAACCTGCTCGAAAACCGCCTTGTTGAATTCCTCCTCGTCATACAGGTCCCCCTTCTTCAGACCCAGGGCCCGCTGCAGCCTGGAATCCGGGTAGAGGGTATTCCCCTCCCAGCTGAATTCCCGCAGGTAGTAAGGGCGGCCTTCGTAGAGGTCGAAAGTGATCACCATCCCCTTCCCATCATCGCTGTAGGCGATTGAATCGGAGAGGATTCTGAAATCCTTGTACCCATGGTTACGGTAGAAGGAAGTCAGCAAAGTCTTGTCCTGTTCGTACTCTTCCCGGTCGAAGGACGACCGCCAGAACAGGTACCAACGTTGCCGCTTTGTCTCTCTCAACTGTCGCCGGAGTTTCCCATCCGAAAAAGCTTCGTTACCGGTGAACTGGATCTCCCGGATCTTGACTTTCTTCCTCTCATCGATACGGAAGGTCAAGACTTTTCCGTACGGGGAGGATCCTTCCTGAAGCTCCGATGTTACCTCTGCCTTGAGATACCCATCCTCCTCATACAGTTTCCTGATTTTTTCCTCCGCTTCCTTCAACAGGTGAGGCCGAATCCTCTGACCCGTCGTCAAACCCAGTTCTTCCTCCAGCTCTCTTCTTTTATTCTTACCCCCTTCAAACCTCACCTCTTCCAGGATAGGATTCTCTTCCACCTGAATGGTGATCTCAATGCCTTCGGGAGTCTCCCGGTCGAGTCGAATCTGAATATCGGAAAACAGCCCCGTGTCCCACAACTTCTTCACTGAGCGGGACAAATCGCCGGGCACGATGGTCTTACCTTCCACAAGGCCTGAGGTATACTTAATCACCCGGGGGGATGTCATTTCATTCCCTTCCAGGTTTACCTGGAGAAGCCGGATGGACCCGTCTGACTGGGCCCCTGCCATGGTCACCGCGGCCGCCAACAGAACCGGCAGGACACTCCCACCCTTCACGCTGGCTCCCCTTTCATCTGCTCACTCACCTTTCCGAACCGCCTTTCACGAAGCTGATAATCCAGGATGGCTTCGTACAGCTCCACCCGCCGGAAAGCAGGCCAGTGCACCGGTGTGATGTAGAGTTCTGAATAGGCCAGCTGCCACAGGAGAAAATTGCTGATTCGTCTTTCCCCGCTGGTCCGGATAACCATGTCGGGATCAGGGATACCGGCCGTGTAAAGGTGGCGGCTGAACAGGGCTTCAGACAATGTATCGGGGGAGAGGGATCCTTCGATCACCTTCCGGCATATTTCCCGGATGGCATCCAGGATTTCGGTCCTGCCCCCGTAATTCAGAGCGAGAACCAGGTTGAGGCCCGAATTTCCGGACGTCCGCTGAATACCCGCCTGCAACTCTCCCCGGGGCCCGGACGGCAACTCTTCCAGGCGACCGATGATCCGGAGACGGACGTCGTTGGCCATCAGTTCGTCAATTTCCTTCCGGATGGTTTCCACCAGGAGATTCATGAGCGCCGATACCTCCCTCACCGGCCGGGCCCAATTTTCCTGGGAAAAAGTGTACAGAGTGAGATAATCAATCCCCAGTTCGCCGCAGGCCCGGGTAATCTCTCTCACGGAATTGATGCCCTCCCGGTGTCCTGCGATACGCGGTAGGCCTTGGGCTTTCGCCCACCGTCCGTTACCATCCATGATGATGGCGATATGACCGGGGAGGTTTCCCCTCGCCACGATCTCGGACTTTAGCTGTTCTGTTCCCGCTTGCATCCTTTATCTTATCAAGTTAAAGGCGGCCGTTTCGAATGTCAAGATCGGACTATGCCGCCCTCCTTCCCGTCTTCAACTCATGGAGTTTCATTCGGTTTCGTACAATTCCGCTGTATGATGGTCAAATTTCCCTATGGCGTCCGGCACCGATCTGAATCTCCTGAACTCACCCCCGCATCGATAGCATACCACCATATCGTCGACCCGCCTGTAAAGGAGCCAGTCTATGAAAATCAACACCGGGAGACTCAACCCGTAGGTGAAGGGAACGAGAACGGCCCCCACAAGAACGATCAGACATCCCAGGAGTTGATTGAAGTCCTTCCGGCGGTAGAATTGTCTGCATTGACAGTAAGGACACCGGGAGAAATCCCACTCCACAGAAGATACCTGAACCTTTTCTTCACCACAGTGGGGACATACGATATCCTCTGTTCCCACCGGTTGACTGTAGTACCGTCCGCAATGGGAACATTCCCTCCCTATGGTTGGAGGGGGCATCTACAGCAGGATTCCATACTGAAGAGCGTAATACTTATAGAATAGGTCTCCCATGATCACCGAGATCACCACGATATAAAGAAGACCGGTGGCGGATTGGGTGGACCGGATGGCGATGGTTCTTAGAGCGAGAGCGCACGCTGCCAGGGGAACGACGGTCCCAAAAAGAAAAACTTGTTGGCGATGAATCCCAAAACGAGAAGGGCGAAAAAGAGAAAGAACCCGTCGAATGACCGAATGAAATTCGCCAGTTCAACCGTCTGGCCTCCCAGCTGCACCTCACCGCCCGCCAGGGCAAATCCATCCCACACGGCTCTGACGGCCAGAACCAAAACCAGCCATCTCACCGACCGTCTGAAAAGACCCAAGGGCAAGTCGGCCACGTTCAGGTACCAGTGACCCAGGACCATGGAGAATACGGCGCCGCAAAGGACCGTTCCAGCCAGGACCCAGACCCCCCACCACGACAGATTCATTCCGATCACTTCAGTGAGAACCTCTCCGTACACGATGAGGCCCAGAACGGAAGGCACCGACGCCACCCAGGCCAGAACCCTGGACCGGTTCCAGAAAAACCAGGTGACGGCCATCAGACTTATGAGCCACACCGCGGCCGAAAGCCGGATGTGAATACCGGTTTCCATGAGCCACAACAGGGCCGCTGCCATCCCCGCCACCACCGAGCTTAATCCCAGGGAAAACCGGTGAAATCCCGGACTCACCCCATGGGAGGACACCAACCAGAGAAACAAGGGATAAAGGGAAGCAAAAACCGTGAAGGTCAGTACGGAGATCAGAGTGATCATGACCCGCCCCGGAGACCATTCCCGGGGAACGGGAGCGGACCGGTTCCTCCCCTAAGGGGACTCAACTTCCCGGTACAGACTGTCGGCGATTGAGAATAGCGTCTGGCTGATGTGGGAATCGGGATCCTTGATCACCACGGGGATTCCTTCGTCGCACGATTCCATGAGCTCCTGGGAAATGGGGATCTGGCCCAGAAGGGGAACCTGGAGCCGGTCGCTTTCGGCCACTCCCCCTCCCCGCTTGAACAGGTCCATTTCCACCCGGAAGCGCCCCTCGTCGTCCGCCTGGACATCCCTGAACCCGTCCATTTCGGCGAAAGAAATGGTGGCGCCCCTCAAGGGGCGGCCCTCCTTGTCCCGGAGAACCCCGGAGGCCACATAGCCGGACATGTTCTCCACCACCCCCACAACCGGAGCCTGAACCTTTCTGAACATGTCTGCCGCCTTTCTGACGTCCGTGAGTGCCAGGTCCTGGGGAGTGGTCACGATCACCGCACCGGATATTCTCAGCTTCTGAGTCAGGGTCAGCTGCACATCCCCTGTACCGGGGGGGAGGTCCAGAATGAGGAAATCCAGTTCCCCCCACAGAACATCGGTAAAAAACTGTTCGGTCATCCGGGCCACCATGGGTCCCCGCCAGATAACGGGGGTTTCGTTTCCACTGAGGAATCCGAATGACATGACTTTCATCCCGAACTTTTCCAGAGGAACAAGTTTTCGTTCCGCGGTCATAGAGGGAGACTCATTGAGTCCCAAAAGAATGGGTAGACTGGGACCGTAGATGTCGAGATCGAGCAACCCCACCCTGTGCCCCCTGACGGCCAGGGCGGCGGCAAGATTGGCCGCCACCGTCGACGTCCCCACCCCACCCTTGCCACTCGCGATGGCAACGGTTCGTTTTACCCCTTCAAGGGGGACGGTAGGAGCCCCTAGAGTCCCGGGGGGTTGAGCAGTGCGGGGCTGGGACTGGGGCGATGTTCCAATCCTAACGTCGATTGAATCAAACGATTTCGCATCGTTCAGGGCTTTTTCCACCAGAGCTTTGATTTCCTCTCTTCTCTGTTCACTGGGCGTGGAGATTTCCAGATCCACCGTCACATCGGACCCCACCACCTGAACGTCTTTCACAATGCCGAATGAGACCAGATCCCGGGTGAAACCGGGATAGTTCACGGTCTTCAGGATTTCTATGACATCATCTTTACTCACACCGGTACCCCCGGCCACGTTACCCTTAAGACAAAAAACAGTTGTTCCCGCGGGAACAACTGTTTAACCGGGGAAGAATTCCCCGTTAACGCTCCTGACCGTAATACGCGTAGTTCTTGTCTATATAACTCTCCCACTCTTCCGGAACCTCGCTTTCCTCGAAAATCGCTTCAACCGGACACTCCGGTTCACAGGCACCGCAGTCAATGCACTCTTCCGGATCGATATACAGCATTTTCCCATCGAGATTGTTCTCATCATAACCCGCTTCGGGCCACTCTTCCTTGGTGGGGTGTATGCAATCTACCGGACAGACATCCACACAGGCCGTATCGCAGACACCAACACAGGGTTCAGCAATGATATACGTCATGATTCCCTCCTATTATCGTCTAGGTAATCCCCGATTCCTGTACGACAACCATCCCTGTTCCTGCAGGTCAATTTAATCCTGTTGTTTTCATAATTGAAATGCTTTTTGAGAGTCCCTTGTCCTTAAATTGTAAGGGGACAACCACAGTTTGAAATGGAGGAATTCCCGGAGGGATGGCACCCGTACGCAATCGCCTCGAGCGGATTAACCGCTCCATTTTCCTGCTCTGGACCGGTCATATCATTTCACACGCCGGAGATGCCATCTATCAGATCTCTCTCCCCTGGCTGATCTTAGAACTGACTGGATCCAAAACGGCCACCTCGCTGGTGGCGTTGAGTGCCTATCTTCCCGCTGTCCTGTTTAGCCTTCCGGCCGGTGTGGTGGTAGATCAGTTCGACCGCCGCAGGGTGATGATCCTTTCCGACGCTGCCCGCATGGTTCTGATGGGTCTCCTGGTGATGTTTCTCCTCCGCGGTGGAAGCTCCCCGGCTGTCATCGGTGTCATTGCCTTTTCCGTGGCTGCCTTCGCCACTCTATTCTATCCCGCAAGGGACGCCCTCATTCCCGACCTGGTTCCGAAGGATGGACTCACCTCTGCCAACGCTTTCATTTCCACCTCTGGCCAGCTGGCCCATCTGGCGGGACCGGTCCTGGCCGCTTCCCTGGTAACCCTGGTAGGCATCACCCATCTGTTCACCATCGACGCCCTGAGTTTCGGAGCCAGCATGGTATCCATAGCGTTGATTGCCCGGATCATACCGAGGGAATCCACCGGGCAAACAAGGGCGAAACACCTCCGGGATCTTCAAAGAGGCATCCGGTACGCCCTCTCCGAAAGAGCCCTGGGAGCCCTGGTCCTGCTCACCGCCGTGAACAATCTGTTCATCATGGGCCCGGCCATGATCGGAACCCCCATTTTCGTCAGGGAGGTCCTTCGCATGGACTTTGTCGCCTTTGCCACCATCGAGGCGTTTATGGCCGCAGGGATGCTCATAGGATCGTTCATCGTTTGGCGATTCTTCCGGGAGATCAATCCCTCCCTCATCCTGTTCCTGGGTATGATCGTGGACGGACTCAGCTACAGCCTCCTGTACATGGTCCATACCTATTCCGCCACCAAGATTCTGCTCCTGATTCATGGAACAGGGATCCCCATGATCACCATTTCCCGGACCACCATCATCCAGAGGGTGGTGCCTCATGAGCTCCGGGGCCGGATCTTTTCCATGGTGAACATGTCCGTCATTGGGTTCACCGCCCTGTCCTCTGGATTGGTAGGACCGGTGGCGGAAATGGTCCCCATTCCCACTGTGTTTCTCATCATCGGCGTCGGTGCTTCCCTGTGCGGAGTGGCGGGACTCACCCACCGGGGAATGATGAGCCTGGGGAAGTATTGAAAGAGCCCCTGTATTGTGGTATTTTCCCCCACACAGGACCCGATCCCCTGAACCATGTCCAAGGAAGAAAGAATCCGGGAAGAGAATGAGAGAATACGGAAGCTCCGCCGACTGGCGGACCTTACCTGTGCCCTTCTGTACCAGTTGCCCTTGACCGAAGAGTCGGCCATGAGCCTGATCGATTCCGCCCGGAAAAAGGCCTTGGAATGGTTCCCGGAGAAGGAGGAGCAGTTCAACCTGATCTACCTTCCCCGGTTTACCCGCATCCTCCGGGAAAGACAACTCCTGACTGAAAACTGATTCATTTTCTTGCAGAATTGGCTGGGAATCTTGCCGTTGAATCTGCCCCGCGGCTGGGTTAACTTTTTTGCCGATCTGGGAGGTGTTATGGCCGTCAGGAAACAAAAAGCGTACGATCACTACAAGACTGTCCCCGAAGTGGTCGATGAACCGGGAGCCAAGAAGAAAAAACCACGCCTGATGGCGGTGGTGGATGAGGATAACTGTACGGGCTGCCAGGTGTGTATCCCCTTTTGTCCCGTGGATTGCATAGAGCCCGTTCCCGAGGACAAATACGGTATTCCCATTCCCCCTGTCCAGGTCAGGTTTGAGGAATGCATCGGTTGCCAGATCTGCGCCCGGGTGTGCACCAAACTTACCTGGGACGCCATCCGGATGATGCCCACCGAAGAATTCGAGAAGACCTACGGAATCCCCGTTTCCTAAGGACTCCCCCGCCGAATTCGTTTGACCGATCTGCCCCTTAGAGCTACCTTCAGCCAGGTACGCACGGCCTATGCCTGTTCCAGGGCAACATGAGAGAAAGGGTCATACTTGTCATCGATCAGGGAACTTCCGCCACCAAAGGCTTCCTGTTTGATGCTCACCTGAATCAGATACATACGGAAAGAATCCCCCACCGGATTTTCCGCCCCAGGCCAGGGTGGGCAGAGTCTAATCCCGAAGACATCACCTCGGCCTGCCATACCCTCCTGAATTCCCTCCTGGAAGCGTGCCTGTCCCGGGACCTCACCCCTGCCGCCCTGGGTATGGCCTTCCAGCGCTCCACCTTCCTTTTCTGGACCAAGGACAAAGCCGAGCCCCTGACACCCGCCCTCAGCTGGCAGGACACGAGGGCGTCATCCGTCGTGGCCCGACTGAAACAGTATGCCCAGTCCGTCCATAAGATTACAGGGGTACCCTTAAGCGCCCACTTTGGCGGTCCTAAGTTTGCCTACTGCGTCCGGGAGGACCCGGAGTTGAAATCCCGGGTAACTTCCGGAGAGGCCTTTTTCGGGCCCTTGAGTGCATTCGTTACCCACGCCCTTACAGGGAGGGCTCTGGTGGATCAGTCCATCGCGGGAAGGTCCTTATTGATTGGATTGGAGGAACAGGAATGGAATAGGACTCTCCTGGACCTGTTCGATGTTCCCCCTCAATGCCTGCCCCCTCCGGTTCCCACCTGCCACCCCTTCGGACCGGTAAAGACTCCTTCGGGGAATCTCACCCTTACCTGCGTTCTCGGGGACCAGCAGGCGTCCCTGGTAGGCCTGAAAGGAATCGACGAAGGAGACGTGGCCCTGAACCTGGGAACGTCCGGATCGGTCCTGGTCAACAGCGGTGAAACGCCCAGAGTTGTCCCCTCCGTGCTGGCCAGTATCCTTTATTCCTTTGAGGATCAAAGCCGCTTCCTCCTGGAAGGAAGCATCAACGGCGTGGGATCCCTGTTCCGGTGGCTTGAATCCTTCCTGGGTATCCCCTACCGCGAAATGCGCTGGGAAAAACGGTGCAAACGGCCAACGAGGGGGATTCTGATTCCCGGAATCAACGGGATGGCCGCCCCTTACTGGACCGACGAATTCGAGACGGCTCTGATCGACCTTTCTCCCGGCGACAATCCCGATGGTGTGGTAAGAGCCGCCATGGAATCCATAGGTTTTCTCGTGGCCGATATCTTCCAGGTGTTGGGGGAACAGGGAGGGGTTTCCCTGACCGAAATGGTGGCCTCAGGGGGTTTTTCAAGACCCGTTCTTCTCCAGTTCATCGCGGACCTCATGGGCAGGTCCGTCTGGAGTTCAAGGCGGAGGGACATGACCGCCCTGGGTGTGGCCCGGTTGGTGGCCCGTCAGACCTGGGGTACGCCGTTAAAAGGGGGTGCCGGGGTACGGGCCCGGGAATTCATGCCCGCCATGCCACCAGAACGCCGGATGGAGAAAATAGGCCGGTGGAGAGAGAGTCTCGACAATCTCGGCATCCACCGGTACACCGTCGAGAACACAGGGGGATAACCGATGAATGAGGAACAAACTTCCCTCCCGTCCCGGGAGGACGCCTGGGAACTTCTCTGCGAACACACCCGGTCCGATTCACTCAGGCGCCACGCCCTGGCGGTGGAACAGGTAATGCGCAAACTGGCTCAGAATTACGGGGAGGACCCGGATCTGTGGGGTATCACCGGGCTGCTCCACGATTTCGATTACGAGAAACATCCCACCAGGGAGGAACACCCCTATGTTGGCAACCGGATCCTCGAAGAAAAGGGGTATCCGGAAGAGATTCGTACAGCCATCATGGGGCACGCTTCCTATACGGGAGTGCCCCGGAAAAGCCTCATGGCCAAAGCCCTGTTCGCCAGCGACGAACTGACGGGATTCATATTCGCTGTTACCTACGTCCGCCCTTCTAAATCCATCCATGATGTCAAAGTGAAATCGGTGACGAAGAAACTCAAACAACCCAGTTTCGCGGCCGGTGTAAATCGACAGGATGTGGAGAAGGGAATCCAGGAACTGGGAGTGGACAGGTCAGATCACATCCAGGTCATCATCGATGCCCTGAAAGAGAAGGCGAATCTCCTGGGTTTGGCACCACCGGGGACAGCTTCATCTTGAAACGGATTCGACGTCGGGCCACTCTATGTAAATGTCGTCGCCTTCCACATGGACCGGATAGCTTTTTACCTGGATGGCGGAATTTTCCACGGCCTGTCCCGTCCGGCAGTCGAATTGCCACCCATGCCAGGGACAGGTGACAACGAACCCTTCCAACTCCCCCTCCCCGAGGGACCCTCCCCGGTGGGGACAGGTGTTGGATAGGGCGTAGAAGCGTTCGCCCACACGAAACAGGGCTACCACCCGGTCATCCAGGATTACCACTTTCCCCTGCTGGGGCAAAAGGTCACTTCGGCGGGCAACTTTTCTCAACACAACTCTGAATCCCTCGCCTCGTGGAGCACCCAATCGTCACCCATATGATAAGGACCCGCTCCAGACCGGGTCAAGTCGACCCCGTGGAGGCTCTGGACAGAAGGTTGGCCCTGACATTCCGCTTCAATCCGGAAAACCTGGCCCTCTTCATTGGACTGTGGCGAAAAATGCGTTCATACTCGCCGGGAGTCAATCCTTCCCAGTCCTTCTCCGACCTGTCTACCATCCCCGGTCGTGGAGCAAAGGCTTCTTCCCTACTGGGCCGGGAAAACTTTTTGTTCCAGGGACACACCTCCTGACAGATGTCACAACCGTAGATCCAGCCATGGAGATCACCGCTAGCAGTCGCCGGGAAATCCCCTCGATGCTCAATGGTCAAGTAAGAAATGCACCGGTTGGCATCGAGGACGTAATCGTCCACAATCGCCCCTGTCGGACAGGCCTCCAGGCACGCCGTACAGGAGCCGCATAGATCCTGGTCAAAAGGGGGATCGTACTCCAGTTCCACATCCAGGATCAATTCTCCCAGGAATACCCATGAACCGAAATCCCGGGTGATGATATTGGTGTGTTTCCCCAGCCACCCGATGCCCGCCCTCTGGGCCCAGGCCTTCTCCATAACCGGAGATGTATCCACACACACCATGCCTCTGACGTCAGGGAACATCTGGCGAATCTCGGTCAGAAGTCTCCGCAACTTTTCCTTGAGCACCCTATGATAATCATCTCCCCAGGCATAGTTGGAAACCTTCAAAGGACCCCGGGCGAGACCGTGGTAGTAGTTTATGGCCGCGCTCACCACCGATTTGCCCTCCGGGAAATAGCGGCCCGTGTCGCGCCGTTCCTCTTCCCGGAGTCTCATCCATTCCATGGTTCCGTGGTAGCCCCGGAGGATCCAGGTCCTGAGTAGACCTCCCTCGGACCCCAGAGAGCCCGCCCGGGTGACGCCCACGCGGTCAAAACCCAGAGAGACAGTCCGGCCCTTTATGAACTCCGTGAGCCTACGCCGATCCTCCCGGGTATGACTATCCGGTGTCTCCTTCATGGCTCGGGAGGAGACCACTGCCCTGTTGAGATTTTTTCCGCCCAGAGAAGTCCTATGATGGCCTTAACATCCTTGATTTTTCCCCGACGTACCCATTCCAGACATGTCTCAAGATCGAGAGGAAGAATCCGGATGAACTCATCGGGAGGCTTTCTCCTTTCCGTTTTGGTGAGATCCTCCATCAGGTAAATCCACATACGTTCACTGCTGTATCCGATACAGGGACGGACCTCCACCACCGGGGTGACGGTCTGGGCCGTGAATCCGGTTTCTTCCAGGAGTTCCCTTCTTGCGGTCTCCAAAGGGGACTCGCCCGGATCGACGGTGCCTGCGGGAAGTTCGATTTCTACCTCACCCGTAGCATACCGGAACTGTTCGATAAGAAGGATTTTGTTGTCGTCCAGGACCGGGATCATCACTGCGGCACCGGGATGCTTGACATACTCCCTGACAGAAGTCTCGCCGTTGGGGAGGTGAACCTCGTCGGACCAAACGTTCAGGAGTTTCCCCCGGAAGACCTGGGTGGAGGACAGGCGAGTTTCGGTGAGATCTTTGAACCTAGAGCTCACCCAGGAGGTCCCTGGCTTCATCCTGAAGCAACCTGTCGCTTTCTGACTGGGGCCTGATGGCCAGGCCCCGGTTCAGAGCCCCCCTCGCTCCCTCTTCATCATCCAGCTGTATCAGTGTCTTGCCAAGCCACACGTAATGCCGAATATCCCCAGGCTCTTTATCAATCGCCTTTTGGAAGTAGTCCCTGGCCTCCTCAAAACTGGCTTCGGGCGGGGCGGCGTAGACCAGGCTCGCGATAGTCCGTTCAAACCAATTGAGGTCGGCCAGGGTAAAATGCCAGCGTCCCATGACATGGTAGGTGCCGTCATCTTCCGGATCCAGTTCAATCGCCCTCAGGGTGTGTTCAGCCACCTTGTAGGAATTCTTGATCTTCTGCTCAGTCCCTTCGATTTCACCCACCCTGCCTATGAGAATGCCATACCACTTGTGTGCTTTAGCACTGGCATCATCGGTTCCAAGAGCCCTCTGGGCGTACTCGAATCCCTGCCTGACATGGGATTCGATGAGCTCTTCATCATCGGTGTTGTCCGAAAAATCGAAATGGGCCCTGGCCAGGCGCCAAAGGACTTCCAGATTATCGGGATCCAGCTCTTCAGCATCCTTGAGCAACTCGTAGCTGCCGGGGAAATCATTCTGTTCGTGGCGCTCATCCGCTCTGTCGAGGTAGGAATCCACGGTTTGGCCGCGAAGGGGGAAAAGTCCCACGGACACAATGAGAGCCGCCGCTCCAGTACCTCGGAATCTCACATCAGCCTCCTAGTCTTGTGTCAAGATGAACCTGATGGACCGGTGTCATTCTGAGGGATCCCGCCGCCGGTCACTGGGTACTTTTGACCCGCGACTTTTCACCTGAGCCTCATTTCCTGAAATTTCTGACTAGAAATACTCTATGTACGTGACCTTCAACTCCCGGTTGAAATAGTCCACTTTCTTCTCATCAAACAGAAGGTTATTGAAATGGAACTCAAGATGGAGACGTTCCGCAAAAGTCCAGCGAACTGCCGCGTTCAGATACCCTCCTCTGCTCAAAGAAATCTTACTGGCCTCGTACTGGTTCTCATTCAAGGCAGCATTGTACTCCAGAAGAAAGGACAGCTCAGGGTTTATTTCCACATCGAAACCCGCAAAACCGCTCACATCGGTGTCGCCATCCTCCTGTTCGGTGAAATTATAGTTCACACCCAGATGGACCCCCGTATTCCCCAGGGGAAATCGCCAGTTCTTACTGAGAACCAAGTACAACCCGTACGCCTTGGTACCGTACCGTTTCAAGCTGTCGGCATCGTAAACACCAAAGCCCTGAGTGTCCACCCCCAGGGCGAATCCCGGCATGGAGACCGATTCATCGATCATCCGGTATTTCAGAATCACTTCGGGTCTGGAATAGGGAACGGGCTCTCTGTCCCCGATGAGATAGCTTGCACCGTAGGAGAGCCCGAACATGAATCGGTCGGTAATCCCCACCGAAAGGCCTGCGGTGAGTCCCCCCCCTTTTTGCACTCTGAGATCCATGGCAAAACTCCCTCTCACCAGGCCCCCGGCAGTCGGAATGGTGATGAGATTGGTAGGGGGTGGGTACTCGGCTTGCTGAGCGAGAACCGGGGGAATAAGCAGGACCAGCGCTACCAGTCTGAAAGGCATCTCCCGTCGAATATACCCCCCGACCCCTCCAAAATCAAGCTCATTGATCCCGCCCAATGTTCAGTACAATTTGGGGTACAGGATCGTGCCGTCCCGGCGCTCTATTTCGCCTACCTTTTCCAGCGGCATGGTCAAGATTTCCTCCTCACCGAACAGGCTGAACCTCACATAGGTGTCTGACACGTTGAGAATGTCAACCCTCAGGGTTTCACCGTCCCTCAGATAGATGAGGTCCGGCGATTCCATCACCCTTCTGTCTTCGACGGGGAGCCTGCGACGAATTATCTCCTCAGGAGTTGTCCGCTTTTCTTCCGGAAGGGCAACCGCCACCCGGCTCCTGGGGCTACCCGATGAATCGTATTCAGTCAGCTTATAGGTCCTGCTGCCGGGGTCGTAGTCGTACTGAAACAGGCGGACGGTTTTTCCATGGGCTCCCCGCATCCAACGTTCCTCTTTCACCAGGCCCGTCTCAAAATAGTCGTACTCAATCGCCCCCCACTGGACGTTATCCACGCTGAAAAACCGGTAGGACAAAACCCTCCCTTCAGGTCCGTACCGGATGAGGGTAACCCTGTCCTGGAATTCCTTCGGATTCCGGTCCGGATAAACATGGTCAATGAAGGCGCGGGACATGGGTTCCCCCTCTCCGTAAACGTAGAGAGCTTTCACAGTTCCGTTTCCGTCGCGAACAGCTCTCCGGGAAAGGGTTCCGGTATCATCGTACTGTAAGACTTCCTCCTCCACCAAGTTTCCTGCGGCATCGATTCTCCCCTTGGAAACGGGCCTGTCTTCCCGGTCATAGAAGACGCGAAGATGCTCTTTTCCCTGTCGATCAGTGGCCGGCATGGATGTCCCACGAATGAAATCCCGCTCCGTCCGGTAATATCGAACGTAGGAAACACCCTGGGCATTGATCACAGTGAGCATCACCCACACGATTGTCCAGACCCGGAGAATCATGAGAGACGGGGTCATTCGACCGGAGATACCTTTCAGCCGCCTCTCCATTTTCTTCCGTGAAGAAGGCAGACACCGACAACAGTACTTTGAAACAACGTCACTGAACCACAGCCGAGGATAGAACAAGATTGAAGCCCTGACGCTCAAGGAGGGGTATCTGCTCTCTTAGTACGCGCAGGGTATTCTTTCTGGGATGGCCTACCCCGACGGCCACCCCGTTTTCCCTGGCGGTCCTGGCCAGCAATGCTACCTGCTTTTCTATCGTTTCCGCCTCGTCTTCAAAGTCGATGAAAACGTTTCGGGCACTCACCGGAACACCCGCCCGTTCCATCTCCTGAACCGCCACCGAATTGGGTGTGGTCTTGCTGTCCACGAAATACTTGCCTTCCGCTCGCAAAACCTCGGCCACAGCCCTCATAATCCGGCGGCTCTCGGTGGCATCCGATCCCTGATGGTTGCTTACCCCCTTTGAGAACGGGATATCCATCAGGGCATCACGCTGGCGCCTCCGGATTTCCTGATTCCCGCCTCAAGATGAACTCTTCTTCTCCGGGCAAACCTTCCTTGGACTCCATGGGCATATGAACGATAACTTCATACCCGGCTTCATGGGCCAGAGTGGCCACCTCCGCGGAGTACGGATGGCCGGGAAGAACGGCGAAGGTCAAAGGAAAAGACAGATCAAGAAAACTCTTCACCACCTCATTCAGGTTGTAGCCAAAATCATCTATGATCATGCAGATTTGCCCTGCGTAGGTGGACATATCCGGTGTACAAATCAACTCCCCAAAGGAGGCGTGTTCGGGGCCCAGTCTGAACTTCACGTCCCCTGTGGACTTCTCCACACGGACGTCCACCACCGAGACACCGTGCTGGCCCAGGAGACGGTCGACATTCAGGCTTAGCCCATGGGCGGTGTATTTTCTGGGATAGAGAAACTGGTCCGTTCTCCGGAGGAATGCGTGTGATGAACGTACGAAGGTCAGTCCCAGCGTCTTTTCAAGGTATCCCTTCTCGAGAACCGATTCCCACGCTATTCTCATGGGGGTAGCCTGGCGGTCCAGAACTTCCTTTTGCCGTTTCAAATTGATGGTCAGGATGACGGTCAGGACGACACACACAACGATGAAGACGGCAGTGAGACTCCCTTTCTTCGAAGCAAGTACGGTCCGCGGGACGGGGCTCACGGGAGGATGGTGCTGACCTGGAAGAGGTGGGGTATCCCGAGACTGTGGGATCCCACTTCGACGCCATAGGATACCTGAAAACGCCGCCAGGTAACCGCGAGACTTGCCCCCACCGCCGTTACCCGCTGGGAAAAGCGACTCCCTAAGGTTAGCCTCATGACACCCAGTCCCGTCTCTCCTGCTACCCGGGTGACCACACCGTGGCGCCGGGAGACCTCAACTTCCAGAGTCATCACAGAAGACAGGCCAGGTGGAGGAGACGCATCCGGGATGGGAGGCCGGTAGGCTGCGGCAACGCTAATAGCGGTGGGAAGGGTAGGGCTTTCCTTGTTCAGAGGTCCCATGGCGCCCACATTTCTCACCGCCGCCCCCAGGGCCAATCGGTCCTGAATGACGGGCCATACGGCCCCCAGATCTGCCCCTACGCCCGATGACGAATAGATGTACAGTTCAGTACGGATCCACCGAAGGGTTGCCCCGAACCGGATGCCCTTCCCCTCGGAACCCGGGGTTCCCGACGGCCGCAGGCGCAACCGCTTCCCCCAGATGACTTCCGCCGCTGTCCCCGAAGCACCGAAGTGGGACAAGAATTCATCCGCGGGAATCTCGGTTCTCAATTCAAGATCGGACATCGCCAGCTGCCGGATTCGAAATCCCACCGTTCCTCCCAGGGCCGGTCGAGCCACGAGAACGGAACTCCCCCTTATCCCCGTTAACCACTGGTGGTAGCCCAGGTAAATCTGAATGGAGGGAAGATCCTGTACGATCAGGGCCGGGTTTCCCCGGGAGAGGGAGGGATCCCCCGTCAGTATGACCGACGAACCTCCCAGACCCAATTCCCTGGGGGTGGAGGGCACGGTGAGAAAGGAGGTTCCGATGCCCCACAGAGTACTGGAAATGGGTACACTGAGCACCAGGGCAACGGATGCCCACGTCGGCCTACGCATCAGAAGGTAAAGACATAGGAAAGGACGTGAGAAATCCCCTCTCCCCGCCGGCCCAGCAGAAAGGCATAATCAACCTGGGCATCGTTTCGTTTCAGGAGTGAATAATTGAGTCCCACCCCCACAGTGGGGAAGAAATTGTTCATCCCTGCCCGGACGGCCACCCGGGGCGTGGGCCGGTATTCTCCCCCGGCCCGGATCCGGTGGGCTTTAAGAGACTTCCCGAAGGAGAAATAGGTATAATCACCGATGATCTCAACGGTGCCCGGATGGTAGCCCAACCCCAGTCGGACCTGCGTGGGGAACGGGTCCTCGTAGGTTCTCCCCTTATCCTGGTACAGATCGGACGTGCTCCAGACGTACGCCGTGTTAAGGTCCTGAATAACCAGCCCCAGATCGAACTTCTCCAGCCGGCGCACCATGAATCCCACATCCACCCCAACTCCCCGGCTGGTCTGTTTACCATCAAGTGGAATGACCTGGTAGAGAACCTTGACGTTTACCCCAACACTCACTCCCTCAAGGATCCGGTTGGAGAAACTGAAATAGAGGGCATAGTCCTCCGTTGAAAAAGTCCCAGTCGAATGTCCCGACCCATCCCGTCCGTCAATGCCGTCAACACCTGCCGTCACCACACCGACGCCCAGGCCGCCCGTGGGAGGCAGAGAACTTGAAAAGGAGGCCGACACCAGATACCGGTCCAGAGGCAAGAAATGGTGAAACACAGACACCTGTCTTTTTTCAAGGAGCGCCAGGGCCGCTGGGTTGTGGTAGGCTGCAAAACCGTTGTCCACCACCCCGGTGAGACCACCGCCCATGGCAATGGACCGGGCGGTAGATCCCAGACGCAGGAACCCTCCCGCCTGCCCGCCAATATCTCCGGCTGCGGCGAAAGAGACCAGGCACGCTACTGTCACTCCCAGCCGGCGGATCATTTCAGCACCACCACCTTTATCCAGTGATTCTCGTTGTCATAGAAAAGATTGCAAAAGTAGGTCCCATTCGCTACCAGATTCCCGGCACTGTCCCTACCATCCCACTTCAGCGCCCCTTCCCCTTCCCCCCGGCGATAATCAAAGGTCCGCACTTCTTCCATGGCAAAATTGTAGATGGAGACACGCACCAGGTTGGACCGGCGGACCGAGATGTGAAACCGGACATACCCATCCCCCTTAAGAAGGTTATTTACGTAGGGAGAAAACGGGTTTGGATAGGCATAAACCTTACGGGAGTCTATGTTCGTCCTTTCGATCCTCCAGGTGGACTCTTTCCCCGTGGAGGAGTTTCCTGGATCAAGATTCCGGGCCATTCCGTCTCCGGTACCTATCCACAGGACGTTCCCGTAGTAAGATCGGGTGTCGTGGACAACCGCGTAGACGTCATCGTCCAGAATCTGGTCGTCCCGGGCGGGATCCACCGCCGGTAGAAACAAAGAGAAATTTGTACCGTCCTCGGATTTCCACAGGCCGTTCTCTGTGGCCACGTACACCAGGCTGTCCAGGGCAAATACGTTGTATCCCCTTTCCCCTCTCAGGTCCGCGGCGGAATACCAGGTCCGTCCGTCATCCGGCGTATAGCTGACGCCGTTCTCCTCGGCAGGGTCCGTACTGAGAGTAACCGCCCAGATCTTTCGTGTCCCTCTCCATTGCTGTCTGGCCAGGGCCACCACCCAGTTTCCGGTGATGCCGGACTTGGGAAAGGAATAGTGCGTCCATTCCACACACCCGGACGGGGATACCAGGCCCCGGTTTATACCGTCGGCCGTACCCGCCCAAACGGTGTCCCCGTAAGCCAAAACCGAGAACCCTTTGTGATTATGATTGCCAAAAGGAGGGTCCCGGGGGTTGAGGATGTACCCTGGGATCTTATCTCCACAGTCCATTCTGGTACTGTCATCCAGGGGCAGAGGCACCCGTTCCCAGGAGGAACCCTGAGTCCACCTGCTGAGGCGCCGCACCCCTCCGGCCCAGCTGGCGATCCAAAAATAGTCCTTTCCCACGGCAATGTCATAGGTCACATTCTGCTGGGGGACCGTGATCGGGAGGGCTCTCAAGAAGACCCCTCCCCACGAAAGGGTGCTGTCCCCCGCACTGTCAACAGGTTGGGAAAAATAGAGCCAATTGACCCCTGAGGTATCCTGGGAATTGGCCGTTAGCACCAATCCCCCCCCAGTACTCACCCCGTCACTGACCTTGGCAGCAGCCACCAGAAGGGTGTCATCACCGCCCGACCCGATGGCCGAAATTCCCCCTTCCGGGAGCACCGGGGAACTCTGACCCGGGGTTAACTGGGAACCGGAGAAAAAGGTCCGGGAGGACAAGCTGTCCCTCATTACCGACAGCCCACGGCCCGTGCCCAGCCACACCAGAGAATCCCCCTGAATGCGTATTTCTGACACTACGTTGCTCTGGAGCCCCGACCGGGTGGAGTCCACCTGAAGATTCTGATCGGAAAGCAAGATTCTGTGGGGGGTCAATCCCTGTCCCGGGAGGTGTACCCAGATCGACAGGGCCAACCCCATACGGACGGCCTTTTTCATCGTACTACAAGAGTGTGAACCACCGTGTTGGAGTAGGCGTTACTCATGTCCTGGGCCTGAAAGGTCCACACATACGCCCCCACCGCCACTGTGGGATCGAGGAAAAGAACGTAGGAGTAGATGCCGTCACCCGCCGCCGAATCACCGCTGGTAATGTTGGGTTCATAAAGAATCACCTGTCCTCCGTCATCATGAAGGAAAATGGGATCACCCTGGTTGGCCAAACTGCCATCAGGTTTTAACGATATGAATCCCACCCATCGAATGTCCCCCAGACTGTCGGCATCGGTGACCGTAGCGTGGATGGTATCGGTAAGGGTGCCTGAGGCCGGAAGCTTCAGGGTGTCCGGTGCCTCCACCGATTCTATCCGGGGAACGATGTTGCCCAGACGGAACGAATCGGCCACTACCTCCAGGGTGCTGTCGAAGTACATGGCTGTGACCTCAAGAAAGACTGTCCCTGTATCCCCATACTCCAGCGCATTCTTCAAACCCCCGGCCTGCAACTTCCGGGAGTAGGTCTGGTCCCCCTCAAGAATGTCCCCAAAGTCGCCAGCATCGTTGAGGAATACCGAATCGACCTGGGACGACTCGAACCCTTCTGTGCCGTACCACAAGAGCTGGACGTAATTCAACCTGACCCCGTTGAAAGGGTCCTTGACCCGGGCCGAAACGAAAATCTTATTGAGGTCCTGCAGGTAGGTGAACCTGACCTGGGAAACAGGGTCAGTATCCTCAACCGACTGAACGGGGGGCTCACAGGTAAGAAACCAGACCGCCGAGGCCGAAACAAGCAAGGTAAGGTTGATTCGCCGCATGAAGTGAGAAATTTAGAAGAGAATCACTCTCCGCGGTACCTTCTTTTGACCCCCTGGGGTTTTGTTCCCCGGCCGTAAATATGGTGTACCAGGAGTGTACCCACCGCCTGGAGACTTTCCGGGCTGCATTTATCGGGAGTGTCCTGAAGGGTGTGCCAGTAGTTTGTGTACCGGTTGGGGTAGTGGAAATCGATAATGTCCACCGCGGGAATTCCCCCTTCCTGAAACATGACCACGTGGTCGTCGGCAACCGAATACCCAATCCTGGATTCGAATTGCACGAGGCCCAGGCTTTCAGCGAGTCCCCACAATTCTTCCACCAACCCAGGAGCCTGAATCCATGAGTTTTCCTCAATGGGTAGCTCCAGTTCCTCATCGCCCACCATGTCCACAATGATGGCATGGACAGGCATCCGGGTGGGAACGTTACGGACCAGGTAACGGGACCCATTGAAGAAATGGTCCAGATCTCCCTGTTTTCCCATATCCTCCCCGTCCAGAAACAGGAGATCGATTCCCACGGGAGGAGGAGTACTGGAAAGCAATTGGGCCAGTTCCAGCAGTACCGCCACCCCGCTGGCGCCATCGTTGGCGCCCAGGATGGGTTTTTTCCTGTTCGCCCGGGTAGGATCCCGGTCGGCCCACGGCCGGGTATCCCAGTGCGCGGAGAGCCAGATTCTCTCGGACATACCAGGCCGGAACTGGGCGATTACATTGGTCAGTTCAAGCATGGCCCGGGAGTATGGATCGCCATGGGAAAAGGACTGAACGATGACGGTGTCGGCGAGAGGGGTCACCAGATCCACGATGTATTCCAGTCCTTTTCGGTGACCCTCCGATCCCGGGTTTCTCGGTCCCAGGGCGCACTGAGCCTCCAGAAATCCGAAAGCTCGATTACCGTCAAACTCCGGAACGGCTTGAGCCCCCAACGCAAGGGGGAACAACAGGACAGGGACAATGGATAATCGATTATTGATCATGAACAATCTTGAATTATCAATCCACTACCCCTGGATGGCCAGGTTTACTTCGAATCCGAAATCCCGGTCGACTCTCTTGCCCGCAATATAGTGATCACTCTCGCGGTATTCATACCAGATACCCCCTGTCACCAGCCGGCTGAATGAGTAGGAAACCCGGGGGGATATCTTCCATGACTTCTGGCGAAGGGGCTTGGAGAAGCTAACCAGGGCGTTGTTCCGACTTCGAGCCACGGATTCCGAAAAATCAAGGGTCAGGGTGAAGTTTATGGTATTTTCGAGATTCAAGTCCCGGAAAAAGAAGATGGGTACTTTCAGTCCCCCTCGGTGGGAATAATTTGCGGAGGTCGACAGGTTCCGGTCCAGTTTTATCTCAGAACTGTTGTTGTTCCCCTGGAATCGGTTCTGCACCTTTTTCGCCGTTGAATACCGGGTGGAAACGGTGATCCCCTTCACCAGGGTCATGGAGAGCCCTATGAGTGGAGAATAAGAGGCCGAATAGTTTGAGGCTTGAAGATCGTCATCCTTCCA